>JANLUN010000842.1:0-2997 GCA_031363505.1 Planctomycetota bacterium
GGAGTTCGTGCGCGACGAGGTCGCCCGAGCCGCGCCGTGATCCCCGCCAACATCAACCACCCCGAAGTCGAGCCGATGGTCATCGGCCGCAACTTCCTGGTGAAGATCAACGCGAACATCGGGAACAGCGCGATCAAGAGCTCGATCGAGGACGAGGTCGAGAAGCTCCAGTGGGCGACGCGTTGGGGCGCAGACACGGTGATGGATCTCTCGACTGGCCGCGAGATCCACACGACGCGCGAATGGATCCTGCGCAACTCGGCCGTTCCGATCGGCACCGTGCCGATCTACCAAGCGCTCGAGAAGGTCGGCGGCAAGGCCGAGGACCTCGACATCGACGTGTTCCTCGAGACGCTCGTCGAGCAAGCCGAGCAGGGCGTCGACTACTTCACGATCCACGCCGGAGTGCTCCTTCGTTACGTGCCGCTCACCGCGAAACGCCTGACCGGCATCGTGTCGCGCGGCGGCTCGATCCTCGCCAAGTGGTGTCTCGCGCACCACGAGGAGAACTTCCTCTACACGAACTTCGAAGCGATCTGCGAGGTGATGAAGCGCTACGACGTGTCGTTCAGCCTCGGCGACGGACTGCGTCCCGGATCGATCGCGGACGCGAACGACGACGCGCAATTCGCCGAGCTCGAAACGCTCGGCGAGCTCACGCAGATCGCATGGCGACACGACGTGCAGGTGATGATCGAGGGCCCGGGTCACGTGCCGATGCACCGCATCCGTGAGAACATGATCCGGCAGCTCGACGTGTGTCACGAAGCACCGTTCTACACCCTTGGACCGCTCACGACGGACATCGCACCCGGCTACGACCACATCACGTCCGCGATCGGCGCCGCGATGATCGGTTGGTACGGCACGGCGATGCTGTGCTACGTGACGCCGAAGGAGCACCTGGGTCTGCCCGACAAGAAGGACGTGAAGGACGGCGTGATCGCCTACAAGATCGCCGCGCACGCGGCGGATCTGGCGAAGGGGCACGCTGGCGCGATCGAGCGCGACAACGCGCTGTCGAAGGCTCGATTCGAGTTCCGCTGGCGCGATCAGTTCAACCTGAGCCTCGATCCCGAGACAGCGCAGGAGTTCCACGACGACACGCTGCCCGCGGAAGGCGCGAAGAGCGCGCACTTCTGCTCGATGTGCGGACCGCACTTCTGCTCGATGAAGATCACCGAGGACGTGCGCCGCTATGCGGCGGAGCACGGGCTCGAAGGTCAGGCGGCGCTACAGGAAGGGATGCGCGAGAAGAGCGCCGAGTTCAAGGAGCGCGGGGCCGAGGTCTACATCTCGCCTGCGGCGTCGAGTTAGCCGCACGCGATCGCGTGCGGCGAGCGGCGTGCTCCGAGCCGCGCGTCGCGTGCGGCGGCGCTGCTTGTGTCCGTTGCCGGCGCGCGTCACGATCCGCGGCCGGCATGCTCCCCTGGATCGTCGGTGCCATACTCCTCGCCGCACTCTTCGCCTTGCGACGGCGTTTGGCGCGCGCGCTGCTCATCCCGCTGATCCACGCGGTGTATCGCATCCGCGTCAGCGGAACGGAGAACCTCCCCTCCGGCGGAGCGCTCCTCGTCGCCAATCACCTGTCGTTCGTAGATGCGCTCCTCGTCGGCGCGTCGGCGCCGCGGCCCGTGCAGTTCCTGATGCACCGGTCTTTCTTCTCGACGCCGATCGTCGGCCGGTTCGCAGGGATGATGGGGGCGTTGCCGGTCGCGTCCGAAGACAGCGCGACCGCGAAAGCCGAGGCATTGGCGGTCGCCGCGAAAGCAGCCGCGGATGGAGCGCTCGTCTGCATCTTCGCCGAAGGTGCGATCTCGCGAACCGGTGCACTGCTTCCGTTCGCGCGCGGGTTGGAGCGGATCGCGCGCGATGCGCACGTCCCGATCGTGCCAGTCGGGCTAGATCGCGTTTTCGGCAGCATCTTCAGCTTCGCGGGCGGCCAGGTCTTCTGGAAGTGGCCGCGACGGTTGCCGTATCCCGTGGACGTTGCGTTCGGCTCGCCGATGCCGTGGGAGTCTGAGAGTTGGCGCGTACGCGATGCAGTGCAGACGCTGATCGCGGCGACGCGCGCGGGCCGAGCAGCACACAGCCGCTCGCTCGCGTACCGATTCATTCGCAACGCGCGCAAGAGTGCGGGGCGGACCGCGATCGTCGATTCGACGGGACGTCGTCTGACGTACCGCGAGCTCCTGCGGACGACGCTCGTGCTCCGCGCGATCCTTCGCCGTCGTATTCCGGCGGATGTTCCCGTTGGGATTCTCCTGCCGCCGAGCGCGGCCGGTGCGCTCGCGAACATCAGCCTGGCTGTGCTCGGGCGAGCGACCGTCAACCTCAACTACACGATGTCCAATCGCGAGCTCGAGCACCCGATCGCGAAGTCGGGGCTGCAGCACGTGCTCACATCGCGCAAGTTTCTCTCGGCATTGCGACGCGAGTCGCCCGTGCTGGAACACCATACGGTGTACATGGAGGACCTCGCGGCGCTCGCGACGACGTGGGACAAGTTTTGCGCGGTGGCACTCTCGTGCTGGCCGGGGCTTCTGCTCGCCCGCTGGCTCGACCCGATTCGAGACGGGAACGAGACCGCGACCATCATCTTCTCGAGCGGCAGCACGGGTGTGCCGAAGGGCGTCGTGTTGTCGCACGCCAGCATCGGCTCGAACGTGCAGGGTGTCGCGCAAATTTTCGGCTTCGAGCCCGGCGACGGAGTCTTGGGCGTGCTGCCGTTCTTCCACAGCTTCGGATACACCGGCACGCTCTGGACGCCGCTCCTCTCGGGCGGCGTCGCGATCTATCACCACGATCCGCTCGACGCGAAGTCGATCGGCGAGCTCGTCGCGCGCGAGCGGGCGACGATCCTGATGGGCGCGCCGACGTTCTATCAAGCGTGGTTGCGGCGGATCGGGCCGTCCGAGCTCGCCACCCTGCGCTTGACCATCTGCGGCGGAGAGAAGCTCACGGTCTCGCTCGCGGAGCGCTGGCGCGAGAAGTTCG
>JANLUN010000013.1:0-1121 GCA_031363505.1 Planctomycetota bacterium
AGTCGCTTCGAGATCAGTCTGGCGCACTGCAAGTACCTCCCGGACGAGAGCTTCGACACGACGAATCTGCTGCCGGTGTTCCCGAACTCCGGTTTGGTGGCGCAGTTCGCGAACAATCAAGCCGACCCGTTCAACGATCCGCTGCGCGTCGTGCACCCGCGCGAGCGCGGCTACAACGTATTCCCCGGTGACATCTTCGAGGCCGACACTGGAACGCGGTTGATGCCCTTCCCGCTGAATCGCGGCATTCCGAAGAACCAGTTCAAGTACTACACGTGGCGCGACACCGCCTTGCAGGTGAAGGCGGCACCGCAGGCGCCGCAGGGGACCTCGGGCTGTCCAGGTGCCGAGCTTCCGATCGTGGTGACGATCACCGGATTGGGCACGGCGGGTTCGCCGTACGCAGCAGGCACAGCCGGCTCCTCAGGCAATGTGCCCACCGTCGGATTGCCGCTCCTCATGGAGTTCAAGTGCTTCCCAGATTCCGACGCGCTCGGTCTCAATGCGTTCGACATCTTGCTCGCGAACACGAACAGCGCGCAGCCGAACTTCCGCGCGTTCTCGACCGGCGGAACGAGCACGAGTGGTGACGTCGAGAAGGACCCGGACCTTCAGGTCACGGCGAACGGCGGGTTCAGCCCGACGTCCAGCCCGCCTGGCGCGGCGACTCCCGGGGTCGACAACTCCTTCTATGTTGGTCAAGCCGATCTCGTCGTGCGCATCAGCCGCGCCCACACGATTTGGTTCGACGCGGGTGCGGGTTCGAGCCCGACCTACAGCGCACACGTCATCGAACCGCGCGAGTCGGACCTGCCGTTCGGCACGCAGCTCCTGCTCGCGTTCCGCGGCGCGACCAACGCCACCGGCGCAGCCGCGAAGGATGCCGAAGCTCTCGACGCGTACGGCGAGCCGAAGACGCCCGGGAACAACGGCGTCGTGACGTATTTCGAAGGGAACAAAAACTGGAAGCCCAAGCTCTCCGATTTCAACGGAGCGCGATTCTTCCAAGCGCGTGTGAGCTTCATCGGCAACACCGAAACCGATCTCGTGCCGGAGCTGTCGGCGCTCGGCTTCGCGTTCCGGCTGTGACCGTCGACTCCTCGAGGCCTCTGGCGAACTCA
>JANLUN010000016.1:0-1524 GCA_031363505.1 Planctomycetota bacterium
GCATGCCCGGCGTTCGCTCGTTGCCCCAGCCGTGTGTCAGCGCGACCACGCCGGGCACGAGTCCATCGTCGCTCTCGACTTCGACCTCGAGCGCGCCGTGTTCGTTCCACAACCGCACCTGGGCGCCCGCAGCGAGGCCGCGCGCGCGCAGGTCATCGGGATGCACCGCGAGCCGGTTGCGATCGCGCGCGCCGCGCTTCATCGCCGGCAGGTTCGCGTACCACGAGTTGTGCATGAACGGATCGCGGCGCGTGATCAGCTTGAGGCGCGCGGCGCCCTCGCCCTCCTCTTGGGCGAAGATCGCTTCGGCGCGCAGCAGCGCTTCGGCGAATGCCGGCGGGCAGCAATCCACTTTGTGATCGGGCGTCTGCAGGTGTTCGTCGAAGAACGAGCCTGCATCGAGACCGTCTTCGAAGACGGCGCCGTGCGGCAGCTTGCGCAGGTCTTCGAGCGTGAGGCCGCGGCTGCGCAGCATGTGATCGATGCGCGACCATTGATCCGCCGTGCCCGCGCCGTCGAACGGCGACTTCAGCCCCAGCGCCTGCGCGAGCTTGCCGAAGATCCACCACTCCTCGCGGCGCTCGCCGCGCGGCGCAACGACCGGATCGGTCCATTGCACCCACGGCTGATGCTGCAACCCGAGCCCGGTGATGTTGATGTCGGCGCGTTCGAACATGTCGGTCGAGGGCAGCAACCAATCGGCGTATTCGCCGGTTGCGTTGCGGTAGAGATCGACACAGACGAGCAGCTCGAGTTGGCCAAAGGCTTCGCGCAAGCGCGCTTCGCCGCCGATCGACAGCAGCGGATTGCCGGCGACGACGAAGAGCGCGCGCACCGGCTCGTTCGCGGTCGTGATGAAATCCGGCAGCAGGTTGCCCGGCAGTGCGCCCTTGCGCAGCGGGCCGAACTCGCTGTCGCCGAAGCTGCTCGCGAAATCGCGGCGACCGGCCTTCGCGCTCTTGTAGAAGCCGACCGACAGCACGTTGCCGCCGCGCCGGTCCAGGTTGCCGGTCGCGAACGACAGCATCTGCACCAGCCAGTACGCGAGCGTCCCCTGGCGGCCCATGTTCACGCCGGTCGACATGTGCACCGACGCCGCGCCCGCGGCGCTCCACTCGCGCGCGAGTCGCCGGATCGTGTCGGCAGGGATGCCCGTCACGTCTGCCACGCGCGCGGCGGAAATGCCCAGTTCATCCGCCAGTTCCTCGTCGGTCGGTTCCCGGCCGAAGTGTTCGAGCAACTTCATGGCGGTGCGCCGCATTTTGGAAATCTTGTCCACGAGATGGACTGGCAGGCGGATGGTTTTGGACTGGTTGGCCAGCGCGCGCTTGATCGACTGTTTGATCCACCATGAGCCGTAGGTGGACAATTTGCCGCCCTTGGCGGGATCAAACCGTTCCACCGCCTTCATCAAGCCGATGTTCCCCTCGCTGATCAAGTCCAGCAGCGGGAGTCCGAAGCCCTCGTAGTCGTGGGCGATTTTGACGACCAGCCGCAGGTTGGCTTTGATCATCTGTTCCCGGG
>JANLUN010000460.1:0-1813 GCA_031363505.1 Planctomycetota bacterium
GACTGCCGAGCACCAGCGGCTGCTCCTCGCCCTGAGACGCAGCGAGGAGCAGTACCGACTGCTCGCGGACCACGCCACGGACATGATCTCGTCCCACCCGTTGAGCGCGATCTACACCTATGCCTCCCCGGCCTGCCGAACGCTCCTCGGGTGGGACCCCGAGGAGCTCGTGGGCCGCGATCCCTACGATTTCTTCCATCCCAAGGATCTCGCGGCGGTCGAAAACAGTCACATCCACGTGCTCGAGACGACGGACATGCAGGTCGTCAGTTACCGCTTCCGGCGCAAGACCGGCGACTACACCTGGCTCGAAACGACGGTGCGCACCGTTCGCGACGGCGCGCATCCACGCGAGATCATCGCGATCTCACGCGACATCTCGGAGCGCAAGCGGCTCGAGGCGCTCGAGCACAAGCGGCAATCGGAGATCGCGCACCTCTCGCGGCTCAAGACGCTCGGCGAGATGGCGTCCGGGATCGCGCACGAGCTGAATCAGCCGCTGGCCGCGATCGCCAATTACGCCGCGGCATGTCAGGTGTCGCTCAGCGCGGGCGAGTCTCCTTCCGAGATGCTCGAGAAGATCGAAACTCAAGCGGTCCGGGCGGGAGAGATCATCCGGCGCATGCGCAACATGGTGCGCAAGCGCGGTCCACACTGGTCGACCGTCCACCTTAAGGAGATGGTGACGGAGTCAGTCGCGCTGCTCAGCCACGAGCTGCGTCTCTCTGGAGTCGAGGCCGCCGTTCACGCGGACGAGCACGTCCCGTTGATCCTGGGAGACGGCGTGCAGATCGAGCAGGTGCTCATCAATCTGCTCCGCAACGCGATCGAGTCCACGGCCGGCAACGGCGCGGCTTCCTCGGCCGGCAAGCGCGTCTCGATCGAGCTCAAGTTGCGCGATCCCGATACCGTGCACGTCTCGATCAGAGACACGGGCACCGGCATCTCGGCCGAGGCAGCCGAGCGAATTTTCGAGCCGTTCTTCTCGACCAAGCCCGAAGGTTTGGGCCTGGGACTTTCGATCAGCCGCTCGATCATCGAAGGGCACGGCGGACGGCTGTGGGCCGACGCGAACGCCGCAGGCGGCGCGACATTCAATTTCACGCTTCCCATTCGCAAGCAAGGAGTGCCATGAAAACCGAGGCGACGACGGTCTACGTAGTCGACGACGACGAGGCGGTCCGCGATTCGATCACGGCGCTGGTCCGCGGAGCCGGGTACGCGGTGCTCGCTTTCGCGTCCGGCGAGGAATTCCTCGAGCACATCCCCGCGCATCAAACGGGGTGTCTCTTGCTCGACGTGCGCATGCCCGGCATCGGGGGCATGGAGCTCCACCACGAGTTGAACCAGCGGTGCAGCAGCCTGTCGATCGTGTTCATCAGCGGTCACGCCGATGTCGCGCTCGCCGTCACCGCGATCAAGAACGGCGCGCACGACTTCATCGAGAAGCCGTTCAATCCGAACGCGCTGCTCAAGAAGATCGAGAGGGCGCTGGCCGAGTGCGGCGAGCGCTGCGACGACGCTCAGCGCATGCGCGGCGTGCAGGATCGCCTCGGGCGCTTGACGGCGCGGGAATCCGAAGTGCTCGATCGCGTCGTTGCGGGCGACTCGAACAAGACCAGCGCGATCCGACTCGGGATCAGTCAAAAGACCGTCGAGACGCACCGCTTCCGGATCATGAAGAAGATGGAAGCGAAGAACCTGCCCGAGCTCGTGCAGATGGTCATGTTCGCGCGCCAGAAAGAGGCGCACTGACGCCGAGGCGTCGCGCCAAGCGCAGCCGACGCGCGCGGCACGAACGCTCGAGGCGCGC
>JANLUN010000076.1:0-13292 GCA_031363505.1 Planctomycetota bacterium
CTCCACGAGCGCCATGCGCCATTGCTACGCAACGGCGAGTTGCCCGTCACTGGCGCTGCGCATCCCACAGGCAGAGCGAAACGAACACGGGACGCTTCCACGGCGGCCGAGGAACGGCCGCCGGCGTCATCACTCGAGACCGCCGCGGCGGCGCTCTCGAGTGATCGACGTTTGGCCGGAGAGTGAGCTGTCGCCTTGGGCGCGCGGCGGCCGCGGGCGGATTGATTGGGCGCCTACTGAATCTGCCCCGTCGAATTCGCCAGCGTCGAGAGCACGCGCGTCAGGCCGAACGTCACACGTGCCATTCGGTCGCAATCGACGCGGTCGAACGTATCCGACGGCCCGCCGTGGAGCTCGTTCCGCAGCGTGCCTGTATCCGTGACCAGAACGCTCGGGTACCCCTCGCTCGCGAACGCCGCGCTGTCCGTCTCCGACATCCCCGGCATCCAACTCGGAAACGTCCCACCCTCCGCCGGGAAAGTCGCGCTCGCGCGGAAGATCTGCACGGTGTGACGCATCAGATCGCGACCGCCGAAGTCGGATACGAACGCCACGAAATCTCCCTTGCTCGGATACGCGCACGAAAACGGGAACGGGCTCGACTGCGTGCCGTCGGCGCCGCTGAACGAGCCGAGGCCGTCGAGCGCGAGCATCGCGACGATCTTCTCGTTCTTCGACTTGCAGCGTTTCGCGTAGGCGCGGCTGCCCATGTCCTGTGTTCCGGCGACCGGGGCCTCGCCCCCGCTGAAGAACACGAAGCGCATGCTCCGGCCAGGCGCGGCGGTCGCGAGCGAACGCGCCACCTCGATCAACACTGCGCAGCCCGATGCGTTCGCGTCCGCGCCCGGCGATCGGCGGGGCGAGTCCATGTGCGTCCCCACGACGACGAGCTCCGTCTGATTGCGCGTCCCCGCGATCTGCACCTCGAGGTTCGTCGCGATCCCGGCCTTCGTCTCGTAGTTGTGTCGCTCGACCGTGAGGCCGACGCGGCGCATCTCGCGCTCGACGTAGTCGGCGGTCTGCGCGAGCGCCGAGTTCTGGTGCGCGCCGCGTGTTCCGAAGTCGCGCGCGATCGTCTCGACGTGCTTTCGCAGTCTCGCGGACACCTCGCGATCGAGATCTGTGAGGGCCGGAGCCGGACCGGTCGGATTGAATCCGGGCGCGTCGGTCATGAACCACACGACGCCGGACACGCAGCCAACGATCAACACGAGGACGAGGATGAAACTCTTCAAGAGGACCCCCCAGAGGGTTCGGAGCCGGTGCTCTTTCGACCGAGAGTCGCGCGCGACTTGATTCGCAAGCTCAAGGCGGCCGCGCGGGCGGATTGGGGTCCGGTACTGCGGCCGCGGCGATCGGTTGCTCGAACGAGCCCGACCCGGGCCGAACGGCCAGCGGATCGGTCGAGAGCGGAATGCCGTGGAACGGCAGCGGCTCGATCCGTCGCAGCAAGAACACAGTCGCGAGGCGTAGTGCGCACGAGATCGCGAATAGCGCGATGAACGCATTCGCGTCGCTACCGAGCTGCGCGAGCACGAGTCCTCCGCACACCGAACCCGCGAAGATCGCCGTCGAGTTCGTCACGTTGAATCGCGTGAGAACGCTGACGCGCTCCCGCGCGGGGATCGCCTCGAAGAACGACAGGAACGTCGCTAGTTCGTACGCCGCCCACGCCGCGCCCGAATACAACTGCGCGACGAACAAGAACGGCACGTCGTCGACGATCACCCAGAGCAGCGACGCAGGCACGATGCTGATGCCGCCGACCCACAGGAGGACGCGCACGCCGTAGCGCTTCGCGATCCAGCCGTGCAGCGGAAGGCTCGCGAACTTGCCGAGCACGGCGGCCGACACGAGCATCATGTACGTCGCATACGACAGATGGAGCGGCCCGAGCATGTACGCCGTGAAGAACGGCGACGCAGTCTGCACGCTGAACTGGAGCGCCATCATGTACGCGATCAGCCGCCCGTCGTTGCCGTGTCGAAATCGGCGCGCGAGCTCGCGCCAACCGACGCTCGTCATGCCGTGCGGCATCGGAACCGGCTCCGTTTGACGCGCTTGCGCGAAGGTCGACAGCGCGCGTGCGAGAGCGGCGAACGAGAAGATCAGCGCGAAGCCGTACAGAGGGCGCGGCGAGCGCGCGAGAACGTCGAGAAGGAAGCCGGCGGCGAACACGCCGACGAGAACCGACACGTGGAGGGCGCGCCAGCGCCGCGCGAAGTAATGGATGCGCAGGCGCGCCGGGATCAGCGTGTCCACCCACGCGTTCCAAGCCGGCCCGGTCGCGAGGCCCGCGGCCCAGTACCACGCCGCAGCGGCGTAGAGCACGAGCGGCGGCATCGATCCGACGAGGGCCGCGATCACGAGCGGGACGAAGCTCGCCGCTTGAAGCGCGGCGCACACGACCGCCCAACGCTTGAGCGAGCCGACGCGCCGGATCCACGCCGCGGCGACGAGCTGCACGAGCGAGCCGCACAGCATCGGCAGCGTCGCCACGAGCCCCGACAAGACGTCCGGGAGCCCGAGCGCGAGCGCGAACGCGGGGATGTACGTCTCCCCCATGCCGACCATCACGCTGAACGCGATTCCGTCGACCCAGATCGCGCGCAGGTTCTTGCGCAGTTCGAGGGGCTCGCGTCTCGACATCGTCGCGGCGATTGTGCGCGCGCTCGAGCACGCGCGCCACGTCGCTGGCGTCATGTGTTGAAACGCATGCGCGAGCACGGCCTAATTCCAAAGCATGCGTCTGCCTGAACTCTGCGCCCACCGCGGCTTCGCGGCCGAGTACCCCGAGAACACGATCGCCGCCGTCGAAGCGGCGATCGCGGCCGGGGCGCGCACCGTCGAGATCGACGTGCAGCTTTCGCGCGACCAGGTCCCCGTGCTCTTCCACGACCGTAACCTCGAGCGGATGTGCGGGACGCGCGGCGCGATCCACGAACGGACGTTCGCAGAGCTCTCGGCGCTCTCGGCGAGCGAGTCTGGGCGGTTCGGCGAGACGTATCGCGATGTTCGGATCGCGAGCCTCGACGATTTCGTCGAGCTCCTGCGGCGTCATCCGCGCGTGTCGGCGTTCGTCGAGATCAAGCGCACCTCGATCGAGGTGTTCGGCACCGATCTCGTGCTCGAACGCGTGCACGCCGCGATCGAACCCGCGCTGGCGCAGTGCACGTTCATCTCGTTCTCGCTCCCGGCGCTCGCACTCGCGCGTCGCAGGTACGCGCTGCCGCTCGGCGCCGTATTCGATCGCTGGGACGAACGATTAACGCCGTCGATGTCCGCGATCGAACCGCAGTTCGTGTTCTGCGACCTCGACGGCCTGCCGGCCACCGGCTCGTTGCGCGACTCGGCGTGGCGCACCGTGATCTACGAAGTCGCCGATCCCCAGGTCGCGCTCGCGCTCGCCGAGCGTGGCGTCGCCATGGTGGAGACGTTCGCGATCGGGCCGATGCTGGCGGCGTTCCGCGAACTCGAGAAGAAGCCCGCGTGATTCCCGCTTCGGTCGACGTCCTGATCGTGGGCGGCGGAATCCACGGCGTGGGCGTGCTGCAAGCAGCGGCGGCCGCCGGTTACAGCGCGCTGCTCCTCGAAGAGCGCGAGCTCGCCTCGGGAACCTCGAGTCGCTCGAGCAAGCTGATCCACGGCGGATTGCGCTACCTCGAGAGCGCGCAGCTCGCGCTTGTGCGCGAGTCGCTCGCCGAGCGCGCGGTGTTGC
The DNA here is from genome assembly GCA_031363505.1 of Planctomycetota bacterium. Lineage (GTDB taxonomy): Bacteria > Planctomycetota > UBA1135 > UBA1135 > JANLUN01. The sequence continues at coordinate 3,719 of JANLUN010000076.1, forward strand.
TGGAGATCGCGCCCGATCTCGTGAAGCTCGTGCCGTTCTACATCCCGATCTACGCGAGCACGCGGCGCAGGCCGTGGCAGATCCGCGCCGGCCTCTCGCTGTACGCGCTGCTCGGCAAGCTGGCGCGCGACGCACGCTTCGCGCACATTCCCGCTCGGGAGTGGGACACGCTTGACGGCCTCTCGACCAGCGGCCTCCAAGCGGTGTTCCGCTACTTCGACGGACAGACCGACGATGCGGCGCTCGTCCGCGCCGTCGCGCGCTCGAGCGCGGCGCTCGGCGCGCGCGTGCTCGCACCGGCGACATTCGTGAGCGCGACACGACGCGCGGCTCAGCCGGATCGCCCCTTCGACGCGTACGTCGTCCGTTTCCGCGCCGATGGGATCGAACGCGAGTGCCGCGCGACGACTCTCGTCAACGCGGGAGGCCCGTGGGTCGAACGCGTGCGCGCCGCGATCGAGCCGCGGCCGCGCGGCTACGACGTCGAGCTCGTCGCGGGCGCACACATCGAACTCGACGGGCCGATCGCGCGCGGGATCTACTACGCCGAAGCGCCGCGCGACGGCCGCGCGGTGTTCATCATGCCGTGGCGAGGGCGCACGCTCGTCGGGACGACGGAGACGCCGTTCACCGGAGATCCGCGCGACGTCGCGCCGCTCGACTCGGAGGTCGAGTACCTGCGCGAGACGTTGTCGCGCTACTTCCCCCACCGTTCGCACGAAGTGACGCGCAGCTGGGCCGGTCTGCGCGTCCTGCAGCGCGCACCGGGGCGCGCGTTCGATCGCCCGCGCGACACAGAGCTCGTGTGCGACGACGACGATCGTCCGCACATGGTCGCGATCTACGGCGGCAAGCTCACCGGCTATCGCGCGACGGCGCAGCGGGTCGTGCGGCTCCTGGAGCGCACGTTGCCGAAGATCACTGCGATCGCCGACACGGCGACGCTGCAGCTCGAAGCCGATGGTGACGCCCGCGCTAGCGCAGGCGTCGGGGCGTCGCGCTGTGCGACGGGCTGAGCTCAGGCACTGATTCCACGGGCGCCGATTCCACCGGCAGGGGCTCCGCCGCCGCGAAGCGCGCCTCGAGCCACGTGTCGAGTTCGTCCGGCTCGTAGCCGAAGGGCCCCATCCCGCCCTTGTAGGCGATGCGTCCCGACTCGTCGATCACGTACAGACGCTCCGGCCACGCGGCGTAGAGCTCATCCGCGCGGTTCTCGATGTTGTCGACGAAGAGCGGGATCTCGTACTTCGAGTGCTCGACGAAGTCGTTCGCGATCGTGATGCGCTCCGCGAGCGTGGTCGGCTGCGCGTAGCAGATGCCCTGCTCTTCGTTCGAGTCCATCTGCCACTCGTCTTCCGGGTGCGCCTCCTTGACGTACACGGTGACGAAGTCGGCGCGGTCACGGTATTTCGCGTGCAGCTCGTGGATGCGCTCGACCGAGCGCCGGAACGGCGGTCATGTGAAGCTGCCGAAGATCAGGACGAGCGGCTGCTTGCCGAAGCGATCGGCGAGCTTCGCTTCACTCACGCCGTCGAGCCCGATGAGCGTGACGTCCGGCGCGCGGTCGCCGACTTTCAGCTTGCCTTCGCGCCGCTGGTCGTAGAGCAGCATCCCGACGACGTTGCTCGGACCGATCATCCAGACCAGCGCTCCCCCGGCGAGAAGGGCGAGACCGAGCACGACGTAGATCACGATCTTCCACATGATTGAGAGTCCAGCCATCGCAACCCCGGGTGGCGCGTCTGTCAATGAGGCTCGCTCGCGAGAGCGCGATGCAGTTCCGCCGTCCAGCGATGGAAACGTTCGAGCAGCACAGGATTCGCACGCGGCTCGAACTCATCGAGCGCCGCGTCGCGCTCGTGCTCGAAGCCGTGCGCGAAGCCGTGCGCGAGCAAGCGCGCGAGACCGCGCGCCGTGCCCTCGTGCCCCGGACTGCGCTCGACCCGGAACGACGTGAGATCGGCGACGCGCTGGCACAGCCCGTTCACGCGCGCGAGGCCTCCGCTGACGCGGATGCGCGCGGGCGGTGCGAGCTCCGTCGCCATCTCCTCCAGGATCGTGCGGATCAGGAACGCGATGCTCTCGACGACCGCGACGATCTGCTCGCGGGGTGAACCTTCGCCAACGAAGCGCGACCGAAATCTCGGCGACCAGAACGGAGCCCCGAGTCCCGACACACCGTTCAGGAACAGGGGCGGCGCGATGCTCGACGAGAGAAACGAGTCGAGCTGTCGCTCGACGTCGACGAGTCCAAGTTCACGGCAGGTTGCTTCGATCGCGCTCCCGGCTCCGTTGATCGTGCCCTCGATCACGCTCAGCTCGTGTGATCCGTCGCGCAGCACGACGCTGTGCAAGAGCCGAGGTAGCTCCGGCACGACTCCGTCGATGGGCCGCTGCACGAACGCGCCGGTCCCGATGTTGACGTACAGGGTGTCCGTGCGCGGCAATCCGTCCGCGAACGCAGCCGCGGATTGATCACCGTTCAGCACTTCGAACGGCAACGAGACTCCTCCCGCGACGAGCGTTCCGAACGAGAATCGCGTCGGGACGCAGCGCGGCAGCACTTCGATCGGCACGCCGAAGAGATCGCACAGCCGCGCGTCCCAATTCGACGTGCGCACATTCCACAGGAGTGTGCGCGACGCATTCGCCGGATCGACGACGATCGGGCGCTCCTGCACCAAACGATGCGTCAGGAAGCTGGCCAGCGGTCCGATCACCAGGCTACCGCGCAGGCGCGCGTCGGCGACTCGCGGCAGGTGATCGAGACACCAGCGCATCTTGCTCGCGCCGTAGTGCGGCGACACGAGCAGCCCCGTGCGTGCGCGAATCTCCGCCGGGTCGAGCGCGAGCGCGTCGAGCCACTGTGATGCGCGACGATCCTGCCACGAGATCACCGGCGACAGCGCCTCGCTGTTCGTGCGATCCCAGCACACGAGGCTCGAGCGTTGCGTCGCGAGCCCGACCGCGACGAGGTCGCGCGCACGCGCTCCAAGGAGTCCGGTGCATTCCGCGGCCGCGTCTATCAGTGAGCGGACGAGCTCCTCCGGGTCTTGCTCGACGCGGCCTGACTCGGTGCGCCGTTCGCTGACGGGCCGAGCGGCGCTCGCCACGATCTCCCCCCGTCCGTCGAACGCGATCGCGCGGCTCGATCCGCCGCCTTGATCGAGCGCCAGGACCCACGCGCTCGACGATTCTCGCGCCGTTCGAATCATCGGAACTCAGTCGAACGGCAGCTTCGTGCCCGTCTTCTGCGTTCGAGCGCGGAAGAGCGCGCACAGCTTGCCCGTGATCGATCCGCGGTCTCCGCTGCCGATCGTGCGCCCGTCGATCTCGCGCACCCACGAGAGCTCGCCCATCGTGCCGGTCGTGAACACCTCGTCCGCCGAATGGAACTCCGACAGCGAGACGCGCCGTTCTTCGAGCGGGATCTCGGCGCCGCGCGCGATCGCCATCACGACTCGACGCGTGATGCCCGGAAGACAGTGATCCGCGGTCGGCGTCTTCAGCACGCCGCGCCTCACGAGGAACACGTTGGTCGCGTTGGTCTCGGCCACGTAGCCGTCGACGTCGAGCATCAGCGCGTCGTCCACGCCGGCGGCGTTGGCCTCGATCTTCGCGAGGATATTGTTGAGCAGGTTGTTGTGGTGGATCTTCGAGTCGAGGCACTGCGGCGAGTTGCGGCGCACCGACGCCGCCACGAGGCGCAAGCCGCCGTCGCCGTAGACCGGCGCCTTCCACTCCGCGAGCACGATCAAGCACGGCCCCGACTGGTTGAACTTCGGGCTCATGCCCGAAGTCACCTTCTCGCCGCGCGTCAGCGTGAGGCGCACGTGCGCGCCGTCGCGCATCCCGTTCTTTTCCAGCGTCTCGAAGAGCGCGGACTGGATCTCGGCGCGACTCGGGATCGACGCGAACGCGAGCGCGCGAGCCGACGCTTCGAGCCGATCGAGGTGCGCATCGAGCTCGAACACGCGTCCGTCGTAGACACGCAGCCCCTCCCACACCGCGTCGCCGCCTTGCACGGAGCTGTCGAAGACCGACACCTTCGCGCGTTCGCGAGGCACGAGCTCACCGCCGACGTGCACCCACAATTGCGCGTTGCGCGGATCCATCACGCCACACCCGCGCGGATCGCGGTCTCGCTGAGCTCCTCGTAGTGCAGCCGGCATTCTGCCAGCAGCGGCTTGAACGCGGCCGGGAACGGAGCGGTCTTCTTCAGGTACGGCTCGAACCCGCTGGAGCGGTGCACCGCCGAATACCAATGCGGAGCCCACACACCGTCCTCCGCGCGCGCGCCCGGCGGCCACGCAAGCATCGACTCCTGGAAGTCGATCGAGAGACGGCGACAGAGCTCGGAGAGAACGCCGCGCGGATCCATCAAGAGCTCGCGCGCGTCGAGCACCGGCGCGTCTTGACCCAAGCGCAAGAGATCCCGCGCGAGCGTCGTCTGGAACGCGAGCCCGGTGTCCGCGAGGCGCGGCGTGCGCAAGTTTTTCGCGAGCGAGGGCAGCATCTCCTCCGGATCGCGGATGAGCAGCACGTTGCGCGTCTTGGCGAGGAACGCGCGGTCGACGGCGAGCAGGTGGTGCGCCATCTGCTTCATGAAGAGCACCGGCCGATCGCACGGGCCCAAGATCACGTCCTCGATCACGCGTTCCGCGTCGGTGCTCTGAGCGGCGAGCACCTCGTCGCGTCCGGGATGCGCGGCACCGGAGAACTTCAGGTAGTGCGCGTAGAGCGGCTCGTCGACGACGCGCGTGTCGGTGCGCTGCGCGAACGAGTACATCAACGCGGTCGACACGTTGCGCGGCCCTGACCACAAGTTGATGCGCAGCACGGAGTCCATCGTCATCGGTAGGCTCGCGCTCATCGTAGAGATCGGCGGAGACGGCTGGAACCGGCGACCCTGGATCGCGCGCGCATGCGGCGGTAGAACGGCGTCAATGTCCTACGAATCCCCCGCCAGCCCGAGCTTCGGTCTCGTCCTCGTTCGCATCACCGCCGGCGCGATCCTGGCGATCGCCGGATGGAGCAAGATCTCAGAGGGCGTGAGCCCCGAGCTCGTGCTGGGCACGCGCGCGGCGTTCGAAACCGCGCCCGGTTTCATCCGCGCGTGGGGCGAGCACGTCGTGCTCCCCAACCCGGCGCTGTTCGCGAACCTCATCGCGTGGGGCGAGCTCCTCGGCGGCATCGCGCTCTTCCTCGGATTGTTGACGCGTCCCGTCGGGCTCGCGGTCGCGTTCATGATGGCGAACTTCTACTTCGTCGGTCCCGAAGCGGCGCGCAGCCTCGTGCTTCTGCTCGGGATCGCGGGCCTCGGATGTTCGATCTCGCGCGCGGGCCAGAGCGCGGGTGCGGATGTCTTCCTGGTCGAGCGTTTGCCCGCTTGGCTCACGTGGACGCGCGCGGCATGAAGAGCTCGGCGCACGCGCCGACCCGCAACTGAGCCGGAACGTCAGCTCGCGAGCCGAATCAGCTCGCGCACGGTGCGCTCGATGCCGGCCGCGACTTCGCTGATGCGCGCGTCGTACATGTAGGCCGGGGACGTGATGATCCGGCTCTCCTCGTCGACGCGGAACTCGTCGACGGGACAGACGACGTGACGCACGCCCATCTCCTCGAGCAAGGTCGCCGTCTTCTCGTCGCTGCCGATCGTCATCTTCGGGTGCGCGCGCTCGTCGCGCAGGGCGGCGGCCACTACGGCAGGCGCGATGCACAGCGCAGCGATGGGCTTCCGCGCCTTGTGCATGTCGCGCAGGAGTCGCGCGACGCCCGGATCGACGCGCGCCTTCGAGCCCGCCGCCGCGAAGTTGCACAGGTTCTTCGCGGCGCCGAAGCCGCCCGGCAGGATCAGCGCGTCGAGATCGGCGGCCTTGATCTTCGCGATGTCGGTGACCTTGCCGCGCGCGATGCGCGCCGATTCGTCGAGCACGTTGCGTACGTCCTCCGTCACCTTGCCGGTGCGGTGGTTGACGACGTGCGCCTGATCGATCGACGGCGCGATGCACACCGCGGTCGCGCCGAGCTTGTCGAGCGCGAGCAAGGTCAGCACGGCCTCGTGGATCTCGCTCCCATCGAACACCCCGCAGCCCGACAGTACGACTCCGACTTTGACCATGACTCGCCTCCGCGCGTCAGGATACTGCGCTGCGCTCGACCCCGCTTCGGAATCGAACGTGCGGTCCAGCACGGGCGCGCCCTTCGCGCCGCGCTTTCAGCGACTCGCCGGACGGATCGCGATGTCGCCGAGGATCTTGAGCTGGCAGCCCAGGCGCGCGCCGGGCACATCGGTCGTCATCTCGAGCGTGTCGCGCTCCTCATCGGACACCGGGTTCACGTTCTGCGCGCCCGAGTCGAACACGAGGACGCACGTGCCGCAGCTCCCGACCGTGCACCCGAAGTCGTGCAGCGCGCCGTTCTCTTGGCAGAACTCGAGGAACGAAGTCCCGACCGGGACGTCGTGGGTCTGACCGAATTTCACGAAGGTGAGCTTGGGCATCGGGGATGTCGCGCCATGTTTCACGCGCGGCGCACACTTTAGGATCGAGTTCGCGCCGCGCAAGCGGCACGACAGGCCGCGGTCCGACGTGTAGCCTCTCCGCATGGCTCTACGTCCGATCGTGTCGCCCACGTTCCCGGCGGTCGACGCCGCTCCCGCCCGCCCGCCGGAACCGTCCACAGGCTCGGGCGCGCGCGTGTGGCTCGTCCGACATGCACAGGTGCACGTCGATTGGCAATCGAAGGCGTACGGCAACCTCGATGTGCCGCTGTCGGAGGACGGACTCGCCGCGACGCGCGCGATGAGCGAGGCCTTTGCGGCGGAGACGGTCGCGCACGTGCAGAGCTAGCACCTCGCACGCGCGCTCGCGATGGGTCAAGGGATCGCGAAGGCAACGGCCGCGCCGCTCGTGGTCGACGAGCGCCTGCGCGAGATCTGGCGCGGCGATTGGCAGGGAATTCCCGCCGACGAGTTCCGCGCGAAGTGGCACGCGGAGTCGGAACGATTCTTCGCCGACCCGTGGAACTGGAAGGGCCACGGCGGTGAGAGCGACGCGGACGTGTTCGCGCGCACGTGGCCGGCGCTCCTCGACGCAGTCCGATCGGGGAAGGGCGGAACCGTCGTCGTCACCTCGCACTTCAACGCCATTCGCGTCCTCGTGTCGCGTGCACTCGGACTCGCGCCGCGCGAGAGCTTCGCGTTCCGGAACGAGCCGGCGCACGCGACGCTTCTATTGGACGCGCCTAGCGGTTGGCAGCTCGTCGTGCAGAACGTCGCGACACCGGCGCAGGCCGCGCGTCGCTGACGCGCGGTCACTTCTCCATTTCTTTTCCGACCACCGTCATCCGTCCGAGGTACTTTGGCCGCGGCGTCAGCGTGACGTCGCCCGGATGGTGGTACACCCACAACTCGCCGGTCGTGCGATCGATGAAGTAGAGGCCGCCGCCGCCGTGGATCTCCCAACGAGCGGGGATCGCGACGTCGTCCTTGTCCTCCTTCTTGTTCTTCTTGTCTTGGAACGCGGCGGCGGTCAGAAGGACGATTGAGAGCGCGGCCAGCAAGAGACTCGACGCGAGCAGAACCTTGGGGGATTTCGGCATGGAGGAAACCTCTCTGTGATCGTTGGGGAGTGCGCCATCCATTAGGTAGCGGCGCGCCGCTGGAACGGCAATCCACCGCGGCGAGCCTGGCGCGGCAACAGGGTTGGCGAAGAACGGTATTCTCGCCAAGGATTCCCGGAGCGCGCCGTGTCATCCCCCGAAGTCATGTCCGAAGGTCCTGATCTCGCGGGGATGCTCTCCGACTCGCGCTGGCTGCGAGCGCTGGCGTCCAAGCTGTGCGCCGACACCGATGTCGCCGACGACGTGGTGCAGGAGACGTGGCTCGCCGCGCTCGAGCGACCGCCGAAGGAAGGCGGACCCGTCCGCGGTTGGCTCGCGACGGTCCTGCGCAGCAAGCTCGGTGATCGAATGCGGAGCGAGTCTCGTCGCGCGTCGCGCGAACGCTCCGTGGCCCGCGACGAGGCGCTCGCGTCGACGGAAGACGTCGTCGAGCGCGCCGCCACGCACCGCGACGTCGTCCAAGCGGTACTCGACCTCGATGAGCCGTACCGGACGACGATCCTCCTGCGCTACTTCGAGAGCTTGCCGCCGCGCAAGATCGCGTCGCGCATGCAGGTGCCCGTCGCGACGGTCGACAGCCGTCTCGTGCGCGGTCACGCGAAGCTGCGTGCAGGTCTCGATCGACGCTTCGGACGCCGGACATGGCTCCTGGCTTTGCTACCGATTGCGCGCGAAGCATCGACGCTCGCGCCGGCCGCCACAGGAGTCCTCGCGATGAACGTCGTGCTCAAGGTGTGTGTTCCGATCGTGCTGATCGCCGTCGCACTGTGGTGGGGACTCGCCGAGCACGAGTCGAGTTCGACCGCACGCACGCGCGTCGAGCCGTCCACCGACGAGATCGCGGCGAGCGCGCCTGAAGCGGCGGCTCACCCGCTCGAAGAAGCGCGCGTCGAGTCGGTGCGCGCGCCGATCGATTCACCCCCGACCAAGGTCTCCGTCGCGCCGAGCAAGAGCCCGGCCGTCGCAGTGGATCGGATGGTCAAGGGCCGCGTACTGGATGCGACCGGACGCAGTCTCTCGGGCGTCGCGCTCGGCATCGAAGGCGCGGCCACCGATGCGCGCTACGAAACCAAGAGCGGCGCGAGCGGATCGTTCGAGATCGCCGCGCCCGCGAGCGCCTCAGCGATCGTCTCGCGCGATCCCGACTGGACGACGGTACTCGCGGGCTACACGAACATCCTGCCGACGAACAAGACGAACGTCGTGGTCGCGCCGCGCATCGAGATCTCGGGCCGCGTCGTGGACGAGGCCGGCACGGCGGTCGAGGGCGCCGAGATCTCCGTGCTCCAGCCCGAGAATCTCGGCGCGGATTTCGGCTTTGCGCTCGATCTCTCGGCGCGACGGACGTGGCGCACGGCGAGCGACAAGAGCGGTGCGTTCGCGCTCGCCGATGTCCCCGCGATCGACAGGACGCAGCTGCGCGTCGCCGCCGGCGGCTTCCCGCTCCACACCGAGCCCGCGCCGCAGGCGACGAGTCGCTCGATGGTGCTCGTGCTCGTTCGGGAGCAGAAGCCGCATTCGACCATCGAAGGACGAGTCGTCGACGCCGAGGGCCGCGCCGTCGCGAGCGCGCGCGTCAGCGCCGGCGCGCAGGTCGCATCCGTCGACGACCGCGGGCGGTTCGTGCTCGACGTCGCGCAGATCGGCCCCAAGGTGCGCGTCGTCGCGCTCGCGCGCGGCTTCCTGCCGGCGGCGGAGGAGCTCGACAAGAACGATCCGGCCGAATGGCGCGACGAGATCGTGCTGACGCTCTCGTCGACACCGCTCTCGATTCGCGGCCGCGTCTGCGCGCGCGGGACCGCCGCCGACTGCGATCCGGTTCCCGGCGCACGAGTCTGGATCCGCAACCCGACGCTCTTCGGCCGGCTCGACGGCGATACGGCGACGGTCGAGTCCCTCCTCGGGTGCAGCTGAGGATTGACGGTTCCCGTGTAGCTGCAAGCGCCAGCGA
>JANLUN010000123.1:0-1652 GCA_031363505.1 Planctomycetota bacterium
CGAGGAGCGGCGATTCCTTGATGGACCGGTCGAGGAACTGTGCCGCATGTGCGAGGACTGGAAGGTCCACGAGCGCGGCGACCTCGAACCCGAAGCGTGGGAGTTCATCAAGCGCCAGCGCTTCATGGGGATGATCATCCCGAAGGAGCACGGCGGCCTGGGTTTTTCCGCCATCGCGAACTCGAGCGTCGTCGCGAAGCTCGCGAGCCGCTCGATGACGGCGGCGATCAGCGTGATGGTGCCGAACTCGCTTGGTCCGGCGGAGCTCTTGCTGCACTACGGCACCGACGAACAGAAGCGACATTACTTGCCGCGCCTCGCGGTCGGCGACGAAGTGCCGTGTTTCGCTTTGACGGAACCTCACGCCGGTAGCGACGCGGGCGGCATGCGTTCGACCGGTGTCGTGTGTCGCGGCACGTTCGAGGGCAGGGACGTGCTCGGGATGCGTTTGAATTGGGACAAGCGCTACTGCACTCTCGCGCCGGTGGCGAGTCTCATTGGGCTCGCGTTCCGCTTGCACGACCCCGATCGCCTGCTCGGCGACAAGACGGACCTCGGCATCACGTGCGCGCTGATTCCCGCGAACCTGCCGGGGATCGAGATCGGCGACCGGCACAATCCGCTCGACATCCCGTTCATGAACGGGACGACGCGCGCGCGCGATCTCTTCGTACCGATCGACTTCGTCATCGGCGGTCCGAAGATGGTCGGTCAGGGCTGGCGCATGTTGATGGAGTGCTTGTCCGCCGGTCGCGCGATCTCGCTGCCGGCGAGCTCGCTCGGCGGCTCGGAGTTGGCCGTGCGCGTCGTCAGCGCCTACGCGTCGATCCGCGAGCAGTTCAACCTGCCGATCGGCAAGTTCGAAGGCGTCGAAGCGCCGCTCGCGCGCATCGGCGGCACGACGTATTGGATGAACGCCATGCGTTGGCTCACAGCCGGCGCGGTGGACGCTGGTGAAAAGCCGGCGGTCATTTCAGCGATCGCGAAGGGCTACGCGACCGAGGCCGCGCGCCGCGTCATCAACGACGCCATGGACGTGCAAGGCGGCGCCGGCATCAGCAAGGGCCCGCGCAACACGCTCGCGAGCACGTACCAAGGCGTGCCGATCGGCATCACGGTCGAAGGCGCGAACATCCTGACCCGCACGATGATCATCTTCGGGCAGGGCGCGATCCGCTGCCATCCGTACGCGCTCAAAGAAGTCGAGTCCGCGCAAGCACGCGACGTCGAGAAGTTCGACGACGCGTTCTTCGGCCACGTCAACTTCATCGCGCAGAACGCGGTGCGCACGACGGTGCTCTCGTTGACGGGCGGCGCGTTCGCGAGCGCACCGATCGGCGGCGAATTCGGCCGCGTGTTCCAGCAGTTGACGCGCTGGAGCGCGTGCTACGCGCTGCTCGCCGACGCGGCGATGGGCACGCTCGGAGGAACGCTGAAGCGCAAGGAGCTGCTCTCGGGGCGGCTCGCCGACGCGCTCGCGTGGATGTACATCGGCTCGGCGTGCGTGAAGCGCTTCGTCGCCGATGGCCAGCCGGATCAGGATCGACCGTTCGTGCGCTGGGCGTGCGCCGAGTCGCTGCACCAAGTCCAAGAGGCGATCTCCGGCGTGCTCGACCTGGAAGTCGCCGTCGTTGGTCGTCGCCCCACACTCG
>JANLUN010000125.1:0-16717 GCA_031363505.1 Planctomycetota bacterium
TTCATCCGGATCACGGATTCCAGCCGAGTACGGCCGTGTCCCGAGCTCCTGGTGAGAGCCGGAAAGAAATGATCTTCGCGCCGCGACTTCGCTTGCGAGTCGCCTTGCTTGAGCGCACCGCTCCGGTGCCTGGCCTCGAAATCGATGCAACTGATCATCAAGATGTCGGTTGGGGCCTCGGCAACGCATACAGCGACGACCGTGGCATCGTGACGTGGGGACCAGTCAGCGCGGGGGACTTCAAAATCCAAGTTCAAAATCCGGGCTACTGGCGAGCGAGGCAACTCATCCATCTCGAGAACGATGCGAGTCCTGTAACACTGCAAGTTCGCCGACTCGGGAACGTCGAGATCACCGCCAAGAACGGCTACGGCAATCCGGCGAGCGGAGTGGCGATCGATCTCTATTCAGTCGAGCAAGGTAGCTGGGCTTCGACGTGGATCTCCGCCAATCTCATGCCTCAACCACCAACCGGCCTGACAACTGGCGAGGACGGACACCTCCGCATCAACGCTCTTCCGAACGGTGAGTTTCGCTGGCGCGCTACGTCTCCGAGCGGCGCCACATCGGAAGGCACCGTCCAAGTTCCTCCGCAGGGAACCGCTCAACTGCAGATCACGGTGCCCAGAGCTCGGGTCTGGGCGTGCACCCGAGTTCATGCCACGGGCTACGTCGGCCACCCCGCGCTCACAAGATCTCCAAAATCCCCGTCCCCTCCCCATTCGCCAGCGTCGTCGTATTCGCCCGATAGTTGATCCCCACCGACAACTTCGAGTTCCAAGGGAACGGCTCCTTATCCGCGACCAGCCCCAGCGACACCGCCGCAAACGCCCGCGCGCGCGGCGTCACCTTCTTATCCCCCAGCATCGCGATCAGCGGCTCGATCGACCGCGCGTCGCCTATGAATCCGAGCGCCGACGCGATCGACGCCTGCGTCGCCAGACTCTTCGCGTCTACGAGCATCGTGATGAGCTCCGGCACCGCCGACTTGTCGCCGAGCAATCCCAAGCTCACCGACGCATCCTTCAACAAGCTCGGTCGATACTTCGCGTCCGCCACGATCTCCTGAATCCGTTCGATCGCTTCTCGCGCTCCCATCAACCCGAGCGCCAGCGCCACGAATCCGCGCGTCTCGTCGTCGGACACTTCACCGAGCTTCGTCACGAGCTCCGCGCGCGACTCCGCGTCGTCTCGAATGCCGACCGCGATCGCGCACGCGCCCACATCTCTCGGCGAACGTGCGTCCTTCAGCGCCGCGCGCACCACCGCTCCGATCTCCGGCGACGGCGTCAGTCCCAGGTCGATCGATCCACGATCCAGCACGCCGAGCGCGAGCACGATCCACGGACGATCCGTCGTCGCTCCCTTCGCCAGCTCCCTCATCAAAAGGCTCTGCACCTCTCGCAGTCCCTCCAGCGGTTCGCTCGGGCCCGATCCGGGTCGCGCCGCGATGTGCGCTAACGCCACCAGCGCGAAGTTCCGCACATCGGGCTCGCGCGCTTCGTTGAACGCCCTCACGAGCGCTGCGCGGATGGAGCGATCGAACGCGCTCGCGCTCGACTCCCCGATACGACCGAGCGCCAGCACCGAGCTCGCGCGCACTTCGCGCGCCTCTGTCGAATGCGGAGCGATCGCCGCCGTCAGCCGCTGCGCCACGCGCTGCTTCAGGCCCAAGCTGTCTGGAACGCGCGACACGAGACGCGCGAGCGTCGTCGCCGCGTGCGCACGCACGAGCTGATCGATGTTCGCGCCCTCGAGAAACTTCAGCGTCCATTCGATCTGCGCTTGGCGACAGCGATCCGGCACCGCGCAGCCGTCCGCGGGCGGCAGGTAGTCGGACTCGATTCGCTGCGGGACGAGACCGAGCGAAATCAGACAGGCCACCGCGACATCCGGCGTCGCCATGAGCACCGCCTCGCCGTCGAGCATCGTGGCGAGCGCCTGCACGATCTCGCGCCGCACGGTCTCGCTCTCGCTTCGGTAGCCGATCAAACCGAGACCGTACGCGGCGAACGCGCGCGTCCTCCAGTGCACCGGCTGCTGAGAGGAACGTTGCACCGACGCGTACTCGCGACCTCGGCGCGAATCGCGCAGCACTTCCTTGAGTATCGGCAGCGAACTCTCGTTGGCGAGGATCCCCAGCGCAACGGCCGCCGTCTCGGCGATCTCCTGATTCGCGTCCGCTAGAAACGGGACGATCGTCTTCGCCATTTGACCGCGCTCCGCCGGCGACGCGGCCGCATCACCGATCTTCGCGAGCGCGATCAAGGCTCCCGTGACGATGTCGTTGTCACGCTCTTCGGTGAGTACGCGCTGCAGCGCAGGGACGATTCGCTCGCGGATCACTCTCTCGGAAGGCTGCAGCAGGTCGCGCGCTTCCGACATCGGCACGTTGCCTAGAAAGAAGTCGTCGCTGCCGAGGAGGAGATCGCTGCGATAGATCGCGCCGCGGAGATTGAGATACGTGTCGCGATTGAAGCCCCACCACACTTGCCACGTCGTGAGATCCGCGCCGCTCGGCGCAGCGACGGATGCCTGCGTGCTCGCCGGGGCAGCCCCGCCGCTCGGTGCACCGCCGACCGGTGCGCCGCTGCGTGCTCCGCCGGAACTCGAGCCGCCACCACCACCACCCGACGACGATCCACCGCCCGACCCGCCGCCGCCACCGCTCCCACCTCCGCCGGGCGGAACCGTGTCACCTCCCCCGCGATATGTTCCGCCGTGCGCGGTCGCGACGTCGTGCGTCACGAGCAACCCGATCGACAGAAACAGGAGGATGGCGAAGATCGTTTTCATCGTTGGGGTGCCTCGTGGGTCCGCGCCGATGGCAATGTTCGTACCCCGCACGCTCGAACTGGAATACAAGATCCTGCCGCGTGCTTCGAGGCTGCGCTAGCGGACGCTCGCGATCGCCCGTGTTCCGATCGAGTGACGGTGCGCGGCCGCTTGGGGATCGACGGACGAGCTCCGGCTGGACCGGCGGACGCGCGGTCTCAGCCTGCATTTCTCACCAGCTTCGTGCGAGGCGCAGCCAACTCGTGGCCGGCAAGGAGTTGGCTGCGAGACGACCGGAGGTGACCTGTTTGGTCACCGAGGATCGGATCGAACCCCACGACGCCGCAGGGCACGAGTTGGCTGCGTCGCAGTAGAAGCTGGTGAGAAATGCGGGCTAAGCTCTGTCCCGCCGCGACGCATGCACACGGAAACCAATCCATCGGCGGCGCGCGCCGAACGCGTGCGCGATCTCGCGATCTTCTTCCTACTCGTCGTCGTCGCGTTCGTGCCGCGCTTCGTGTTCCTGCGCGAGGCCCGCGCCGTCCCGCTGTTCCACACTCCCATCATGGACGGGCTCTCGTACGGCACGTGGTCGGACGAGATCGCGGACGGCAACTGGCTCGGCGACGAGATCTTCTATCAAGCGCCGCTGTACCCATACTTCCTCGCCGTCGTGAAGACCGTGCTGGGGCGCGACCTCGCGACGATTCGCTTCGTGCAGGTCCTGCTCGGGAGTTTGTCGTGCGGGATCCTCTTCCTCGCGGGACGTGAGCTCTTTTCGCGGCGCGTCGGCATCGTCGCGGGGCTGCTGCTCGCGCTCTATCCGTCCGCGATCTTCTTCGATGCGCTGATCCAGAAGGCGAACCTCGGTCTCGTGTGGACCGTGCTTCTCTTGTGGCTCGTCGCGCGCGCGCTGCGGGCACCGTCGCCGTGGAAGTGGACGCTCGTCGGTTCGACGCTCGGCCTCTTGATGCTGACGCGCGAAGAGACGCTCCTCCTCGTGCCGCTTTTCGCGGGTTGGATCGCGT
Source organism: Planctomycetota bacterium (assembly GCA_031363505.1). Lineage (GTDB taxonomy): Bacteria > Planctomycetota > UBA1135 > UBA1135 > JANLUN01. The sequence goes on from JANLUN010000125.1 coordinate 3,804, forward strand.
TTCTGCCGCGCACCGACGATCGCCGTGCGCGCTGGCGGCGCGTCGGCGGTTGGGCGTGCGGATTGCTCTTCGTGCTCCTGCCGGTTGGCCTGCGCAACCTCGCGGTCGGCGGAGAGTTCGTGCTCACGACTTCACAAGCCGGGTCGAACTTCTACATCGGCAATAGTCCGCGCGCGTCGGGTACGTACGTTCCGCTGCGACCCGGTCGGAGTGACACGTTCTACGAGCGCCGGGACGCGGTCGAGCTGGCCGAGGCCGAAGCCGGCCACTCGTTGACACCGAGCGAAGTCTCGCGCTTCTGGTTCGCGAAGTCGTTCGCGTACATCCGTGCCGAGCCGGCGGCCTGGCTGCGCCTTATCGGGACGAAGATCGCGCTGCTGTTCAATGTGTACGAACTGCCGGATGCGGAGGATCTCTACTACTACGAGCGCTCGTCGCGCGTGCTGAGCATTCTCGGCACCGTGTGGAACTACGGCGTGCTCGTGCCGCTCGCGTGCGCCGGCATCGTGCTCACTTGGCGCCGCCGGCGTGAGATCGCTTTCGTGTACGCGTTGCTCGGTGTGCTCTGCGTCGGTCCTGTGCTCTTCTACGTATTCGCGCGCTACCGCTATCCGCTCGTGCCGGTGTTCATGGTCTTCGCCGCGGCCGCACTCGCGGAAGGCTGGGTGATGCTTCGCGCACGACGCTACGGTCCGATCGCACTCGCCGCCGCCGTGGTCCTCGTGATCGCCCCGCTCGTCAACTGGCCGCTCTTCTCGAAGGAGTTCCAACTTCCCGAGGCGTACAACAACGCGGGCGTCGCGCTGGCGCGCGCAGGCAACGATGCGGCCGCGGTCGACGAGTTCCAACGCTCGCTCGCGCTCAAACCGGGCTCGGCCGAATCGTTCGGCAACCTCGGCGTCTCCCTCATGCGCCTCGCGCGTGCGCCCGAAGCGATCGACGCGTTTCGTCGCGCGCTCGAGCTCAAGCCGAATGACAGCCGTGGCGAGTTGCGCCTGGGTTCCGCGCTCGACGCGGCCGGCAGCTCGCGCGAAGCCATCCCCCATTTGCAACGCGCGGTCGAACTCGCGCCGACGAACGCGGAGGCGTGGAGTTACTTCGCCTTGGCGCTCTGGCATGACGCGCAGTTCGCGGCTGCGATCCGCGCGTTCCAGAAGGCGATGGACCTTGCACCTGCTGAAGTGGGCCCCGCGGCCAACTTGGCGTGGCTCCTCGCGACCAGTCCCGATGCGTCCGTGCGCGACGGTCAGCGCAGCGTTGCCATCGCGGAACAGCTGTGTCGCCGCACGACGTACAGCGACATCAGTGCTCTCGACGCGCTCGCGGCGGGATATGCCGAGTCCGGCCGCTTCGACGAAGCCGTCGACACCGCTCGCAAGGCGGTCGAACTAGCGCGCGCGCAAGGTCGCAGCGACTCGACACGCGGAATCCTCGCGCGCATCGCTCTCTATCTCGCGCGCCAACCGTTTCACCAGACGCAGTGATTCGCCGACGTGGTGAGTGCGGGACGCAGTGCCGGTTGGATCACCGGCAGGTCGACGGCACATCACCGATAACCATCATTGGATGGCGGTCCAGAACGTGCCGTCATTGCCGCCGATCATGCCCGAGCGAATCCCCGACGACATGTCGCCGGGGTTCACGTACGCCTCGTCGAACGCGGGCATCTTGGTGTTGCCGTTGTACGGCACCGCACCGCGGTTCGCGCACTGCATCAAGCTGCCGTCCTGATTCACGAAGAACGCTCGGTTGCCCGTGTTCTCGGTGTCGACGGGCCACGCGTACGCGCACCACAGCACCTCGGCCGCGTCGCTGCTCGGAAAGTTCGCGGGGTTGGCTCCACCGATCGTCGGCAGTTCCGGAATCGCGGGAGTGGCGGGACCGACGGGCGTACCGGGGAGCCACAATTGGAAGTGATAGCCGGAGCGCGTCGTGAGACTCTGCGCGTCGACTCGTCCAAAAGCCGCAGCCAGAACCGCGGGACTCAAGTCGTCGACGCCGAGCACACCGGGCGCAGGTGCACCGCCGACGCCCTTGCGCATCGGCGCCGTGCCGGTCAGCTCGCTGAAGTACGCAAACTCTCCCGCACCATCCGAATCCGTGTCGATCGCACCGCGCGCTCGCACTTGTTCTTGCGCGGTGGAGAGCAGACGCAACGTGGAAATCGCGGTCGCTTCGTTGGCTGCAAGTCGGGCGCTCAAGAGCTTCGGAATCGCCACGGAGCAGATGATGGCGATGATCGCCACGACGATCATGAGCTCGGTGAGCGTGAATCCTGACGTGTCGCGAGTGCGTGTCATGTGTTTGGTCCGGGACTCAGTCATCTGTCCATCAGCCGCGAATGCCCGCGCGAGCGGCCGGTGTTTCTTGGGCAAGTTCGTGGGTACGGATGCGGGTGACGGGCTCGTCCTCAGCGGGGATCTCAATTGCGAACGAGGCGCAGCTCTCACGAGAGAGCGAGCTGCGTCTTTCGAGGGTCTCTAATCGGACGTCGAACGGGCCCACCTTGAATCTGATTCCCTCACGCGCGGGCCCCGGTATGGACCTGCTTCGTTCGCACGCGTCTCTCCGGGTAAAGTGAGCCCCTCGCACTGCGTCCCGAATCCCCGGGCCCATCGAGCCGAGTGCATTCCCCATGCAGCTTTCCATTCCTTCTCGCCGTCTTTTCGTCACATCGTTGGCACTCGCCTGCGCTCTCTTCGCGACCGCACGAGCACACGCCGCCGCAGTCGAAACTCACGAGTTCCCCGAGTTCAAGCTCTCGATCACGCTGCCCGCGCTCGAAGAGCTGACGACCTCCGGTGATCCCAACGAGCAGCTCAAGGGCCAATGGACTGGGAAGCTCGGCACGGCGACGATCGTGATCTCGCTGCGTGTGTTCCCGTTCGCGGAGTTCGGCTTCGACGAGCCGGAGGACGTGAACGAGCTCTTGCTGCAACACCTGCGCGATCCCAAGGGAGAGCGCAAACCCGATTTCGCATTCGAAGAGCAGGAGCTTGTCACGGGTTCTTTCGGTTTCGTGCCTTACGGTGCGTACGCGCGCGGATCCTTGCGCGAGGGCACGAAGGTCGTCGGGACGCTCTTCACGCTCGGTGGTCTGATCGAGTCACACGGCTACTCGTTGCGAGTAGACGCGCACCCGGAGCTCGGCGAGAGCGGCATGAAAGCGATGCGCGAGTTCCTGACCAAAGGCGTCGTGTGCAAGGCCGCGCCGCGCAATCCAAAGTGGACGGACGAGGACGCGCTCGAACGTTGGAAAAAGACTTCGACAGAGATGACTCTGAAGAAGTTCGACAAGCCGACGCGGACCGCGCACTACATCATTCTCACTTGCTCGTCGGGCGGAAAGCTGTTCGGCCAAAAGATGGAAGAGTGCTACACGGCCATCCAGAAGATGTATCCGTTCCCGGAAGTGCCGGGTCGCAAGCTGATGCCCGTGTTCCTCTTCCGCACGCCGGACGAGTACTACGAGTACTTCGCGAAAGTGCACAACGTCTCGATCGACGAGGCGAAGCGATCCAAAGGCCACGCGAGCGGGGACTACTACGCGACTTGGTACGAGGCGCCGACCGACCCTGTCCACCTCCACGAGGCCACGCACCAGATCTTCGCGAACCGGTTGCGCTTGAACGGCGGCGGTTCGTGGTTTCAGGAAGGCGTTGCGGAGTACATCGAAACAAAGCCTGGCGATCGCGGAAACGCGGCGCGCGCAGTGAAGAAAGGCGAGCACATGCGCCTCGTCGAGTTCGTGACGGTTCCGAGTCTCATCTACTCGACGGATGAAGGGATCAAGGGCGGTGACGACGTCGGAGACCTCTACAAGCAAGCCGCGCTCTTGATCGAGTTCCTGCGCGAGAGCAAGTGGGGCAAGGACAAGTTCCAGCAGTTCCTTCACACCGTCGGCAAGGTCCCGAGGAACGATCGCGAAGCGATCGAGCGCGCAGTCCGCGGCGTGTACGGCGTCGATCTCGCCGAGCTCGACAAGCTGTGGATGGAGTACTGCAAGAAGCGCTGAGGCAGGCCGCGCGTTCCCCGCTCGATTCGTCGAGCTCGCGGTCAGGCGCGTCCCACACCGCACGCCCCGGGTCGTTCGCCGGAGACGCTGAATCCAAAGGCGGCCGAGCTGCGAATTGAAGCGCGTGCGCACGCTCCACACCGCGTGGTTCCATCTCCCGTGTCGAAAGTCGAGAGCGCTCCAATGCTCCGTCGGTCGCTCGAACGTGCTTCCCGCCGTCGACTCGGTCGGCAGCGGGAAGTAGCATGTTCGCCGCGCTCGATTGTCACGCCGGATCTTGCACCGGCGTCGAGCGCCGAAGCTCCGCCGAAGCAAAGTCGCACCGAAGAGTCGTGCCCGAACCCCTCCTCCACCGCGTCGCTGCAGGCGACAACTCCGCCGTGGAGGCGTGTCTCGATCGGTACGGCGGTCTCGTGTGGTCCTTGGCGCGCCGCTTCTCCGCCAATCGACACGAAGCGGAGGACGCGGTGCAGGACGTCTTCATCGAGTTGTGGAAAAAGGCGCCGCGCTACGACCCGACTCTTTCGTCGGAGCTGACGTTCGTCGCGATGATCGCGCGCCGGAGACTGATCGACCGCGGCCGCCGCGCAGGCGCCGCGCGTTCGTCCGAGGAGCTCGATGAATCCACTGCGAGCCAGACCGCGGAGGCCGACTACGAACGCATCGATACGTCGGACGAAGCCGTGCGCGCCGCGCGCGAGTTGCAACGTCTGAAGCCGGAGCAGCAGAGCGTCCTCAAGCTGTCGATCTTCGAAGGTCTGTCGCACCAGCAGATCGCCGACAAGCTCAAGCTGCCGCTCGGCACCGTCAAAACGCACGTTCGCCGCGGGCTGGAGCGTGTGCGTGAAGCGCTCACTCGCACGAGCCCTGCGAACGAAGGAGTCGGGCCATGAGCGCGAACATGCACGGCCGCGACCCTGCACGCGAACGACTCGATGAGCTGCTCGCCGATCGATCGGTTCAGTCGCTCAGCGCTGAGGAAGCGCGCGAGCTCGAGAACTTGCTCGCGACTTCCGCGGACGTCGACGCCGACGAGTTCGATCGGGCAGCCGCTGCGGTCGATCTCGCCTCCGGCGGAACGCGCTTCGAGAAGATGCCCGCCGCGCTACGGCAGCGCGTGCTCCAGTCGGCGTCGGAGTACGTGACGAAGCACCCCGCGCCGCGCGCCCCGACGTCCGCTATCGCAGCCCGAGCTCCGCGAGCGGACCTCGTTCGCTGGGGCGGTTGGTTCGCCGCGGCCGCAGCCGCCGTGATCGCAGTCGTCGCGTGGATGCCGCGCACCGAACACCCGCCGACGCCGGCGCAGGCTTGGCAATCGTTCGCGTCGGCGGCGCCGGATGAAGTCGTGTGGACGTGGAAGTCGACCGACGATCCGAACTCGAAGGGCATGCACGGCGAGGTCATGTGGAGCAAGTCGAAGCAGGCGGGCTTCATGAAGTTCGTCGGGCTCTCGAAGAACGATCCGCACGTGACGCAATACCAGCTGTGGCTCTTCTGCACGACGCGCGACGACAAGTACCCGGTCGACGGCGGCGTGTTCGACATCAACGAGGATGGCGAGGTGATCGTCCCGATCGACGCGCGCCTCGGCATCGAGCATCTCAAGATGGCGGCCGTGACGATGGAGCGGCCGGGCGGAGTCGTCGTGTCCGATCGTGGACGACTCGTTGCGCTTGCAACGCTGTGATTCGACATGGGTGCCGCTCGAGTGAGACTTGGTCGGTCCGCGTGAACTCTCCCGACTCGGCACCCGCTGGACTCGCATGAACTCCGCGCGTCTTGCACTTGGACGAACGACTGCGACGACGGTCGAAGTAGAGGGCCGCGAGGTCCTCTCGTTCGCCGGCTGCAACTACCTCGGTCTCGCGCACAATCCACACGTAATGATGGCGCTGCACTCGGCGATCGACGAGCTCGGCATCAGCGCGGGCGCTTCGCGTCAGACCACGGGGACAAATCTCGAGCACGAAGATCTCGAGCGCGAGCTCGCGCGCTTCCTTCGCACGGAGAGCGCGCTGCTCGTCTCGGACGGCTACATGACGAATCTCGCAGTCGCGCAGGCGCTCGTGCCGGGCGTTTCGCGTGTTCTCGTCGATCGCGAGTGTCACGTCAGCATTCGCGACGCCCTCGCGGCGGTCGGGTTCGTGCCGCTCGAGTACGGGCACAACGACGCGCGCAGCGCGGGGCTGCTGATCGCAAAGCACGCGAGCGAATCGCTCGCCGTGTTCACCGACGGTGTGTTCCCGTCGCGTGGAACGATCGCGCCGCTGCGGGAGCTCTTGGCTCGCTTGCCGGCCAACGCAACGCTCGTCGTCGACGATTGCCACTCGACCGGCGTACTCGGTGAGTCCGGCCGCGGCACGTGTGAGCATCTCGGCATCGACGATCCGCGCGTCGTCATCACGAGCACGCTGTCAAAGGCGCTCGGGTGCTACGGCGGCTTCATCGCGGCGACGACCGAGATCATCGAGTCGATCCGAGCCCGCTCGCGCGCGTTCGCCGGCTCGACGCCGATCCCGCCGGCGCTCGCACGCGCCGCGCGCGCGTCGCTGGGTGAACTTGTCGGCGATCCGGGCCGTATCGAGCGGCTGCGGAGGAACGTCACGCACATGCGCACACAGTTCCAGAAGCTGGGGCTGCCCGTGCCCGATGCGGCACTGCCCGTGTTCGCGTTCAAGCTCGCATCGGAAGCCGAGATGCAGCATGTCGAGCGTGCACTACTCGCTGCTGGATTCCTCGTACCGTGCGTGAGCTATCCCGACCAGCCTGGCCGCTACATGCGCCTCACGGTGTCGGCTGAGCACACGGCGGACGACATCGGCCAGCTCGCGGTCGAACTCGGCCGCGCACTCCAAGGATTGGCGCTTCGATGAAGACTCGCATCCTCGGAGACTCGACGCTGACCGAGCTCGCACGTGAGCACGGTACGCCGCTCTTCGTGTACGACGCCGCGATCGTGCGCCACCGCGTCGACGAGCTCGCCGGCTTCGATGTCGTGCGATACGCGCAGAAGGCCAACTCGAACCGCGCGCTCCTCGAAGTTGTGCGTACCGCCGGCGCACAGGTCGACGCGGTGTCCGCCGGAGAGATCGTGCGCGCACTCGCCGCCGGCTTCGACGCGAGCCAGATCGTGTACACGTCCGACGTGTTCGATCGCACCGCGCTATCGCAGCTCGCGCGTCACGCAGTGCCGGTCAACATCGGCTCGCCGAACATGCTCGATCAGTACGCGCAGCTCCTCGACTCCGCGTGGGCCGTGCGCGGCGAGCGCGGGCGCGACGTCATGCTGCGCGTCAATCCCGGCTTCGGCCACGGTCACGGAAGCAAGGTCACGACGGGTGGGGAATCGTCGAAGCATGGGATCTGGCACACGGACCTGCCCGCGGTCGCGCAGCGCGCAGAGGAGCTCGGCCTGCGCGTCACCGGTCTGCACGTTCACATCGGATCAGGTTCGGATCTCGAGCACCTGACTCGCGCGTGCGCGGCGATGCAGACGTTCGCGCGCACCGTCGGCGACAGCCTGACGACGATTTCGAACGGCGGCGGGCTGCCGATTCCCTACCGCGACGGCGAGGGGCGCATAGACATCGCGCGCTTCACCGAGACATGGGTCAGCACGAAGCGCGCGATCGAGCGCGAGCTCGGGATCGAGCTCACGCTCGAAGTCGAACCTGGCCGTTATCTCGTCGCGGAAGCGGGCGCGCTCCTGTGTGAAGTGCGCGGTGTGAAACGCAGCGGACGCTTCGAGTACATCCTCGTCGACGCCGGCTTCCACAATCTCGTGCGGCCGGCGATGTACGGCGCGTTCCATCAGATCTCGGTGGTTGGACGCACTGGCCAAGACGCAACGTCACCGAAGGTCGTGGCGGGACCGCTGTGCGAATCCGCCGACGTGTTCACGGTCGACGCCGACGGCCAGCTCGCGCCGATTCCGTTGCCCGACGTGCGCGAAGGCGATCTCGTCTGCATCCACGACGCAGGCGCCTACGGAGCGAGTATGGCGTCGAACTACAACTCGCAGCCGTTCGCTGCAGAGGTGCTCGTCGACGACGGCGTGGCGCGGCTCGTGAGACGGCGGCAGTCGATCGAGTCGATGATGGATGACGAAAGGCCGCCGACAGGCGCGCCAGCGGGCTGATCAAGCGACGGGCGCGTCGAGAGAGATCCAGGTGCCTCTCCACGGCAAGATCGAGCGAATCACGTTGGTGCGCTGACCAGCGGTGGTCTTGCGATGAAGCATCGCGGAGCCCGATGCGATCCAAAGGTCGCCGCCGAGCACGTCGGAGAAGTCGGCAAGCAACTTCAAGCCGATCCCCATGTTCGTGCGCGGCGACTGCGTCCCCGTGATGCGTGGACTCATAGCAAGCTGCAGTGCCTCGGCGTCGTCGGCCACGCGGCCTTGGAGTTCGGGATTGCGTTGGAGACTCGCTCGGAAGCCGACGCCGCAGTCCGCGAATGCCAGCTCGAGTCTGTGCCGCGAAGGATCGACCTGCACGAAGCCGTAGCCGGTCTCGGGACGACCGGAATGATCGACGACGTTGGCGCCAAGCTCTTCGAAGACCGAGCGCGCCATGCGCACGATGCTGGGAGAAACCGACGGTCGAAGCTCCGTCAACGCATCCGCAACCGCTTCCGACAATTGCCGCGCGGTTCGTTGGTCCACGATCGGGCGGAGCGTTTCGAAAGCACCTTTGGCGCCCTCAAGCCCAACGTCGGCCAACTCGAGCAGGAGCCGAGCCAAGGGATTGTCGGCAGCATCTCCGCTGACGCGGTTCTTCCTGCCGCGAGATCGCCGCTCGGCCGCGATCGCTCCGAGCAAGACCATCACCGAGGCATGCAGTCGTTGCTTCGGAAGCACGAACGTCAGATCAGGCTCATCAGCGAGGGTCGTCCATTGCGCGAACCAAGTCGGGGCCGCGTTCGGATCCGTCGCCCCTTCGATCCTGAATTCCGCCATCACGAACGATCGTAGCCGCGGCTTCGCGCGACATCCACGCCGCGCCTACTGGCCCGGAGAGCGCTACCGGCTGCGCGCAATTGCGCGATCGTCGATCACAGGCCGGCACGCACCGCGAGCACGAGCGCAGCCACGACAGCGACGCCGATGCCGATCATCCATCCGACGCTCGCAACGAAGTAGGGGTACACGGAGAGGGCGATTCCCGCGATGAGTTGCGGCATGCGCTGCTGCCGCTTGCCGTACACGAAGAGGCCGAGACCGACCGCGCCGATGATGATCGATGCGAACAGGTTTCCGGCGGTGAAGTCCATGACGGTGCTCCGGCCCAATCATCGACGATCCCGCGTCGAGAGATCCACAAGAACCGGAACGGCGCCCGGGGCGCCGCCTGGCGACGACGACTCGCGATCGTCTACGGCAGATCGAACAGCAAGAACTCCGCGGGCGCGTCCGCGCTCATCGACAGCTTCGGCTCGCCGCTCACCGCGAGCCCGTCGCCTTCCGCGAGCGTCTTGTCGCCGACCTGGATCGATCCAGCCGTCACCTGCAGCCACGCATGCCTTGGCGCTCCGAGCGCGTGGGTCGCTGTCGCCTTGCTATCGAGCACACCCGCGAAGAGCTTCATGTCCTGTCTCACGGCGATCGAACCCGACGCGCCGTCAGGAGACGCGATCAGCACGAGCTCGCCCGGCTTCAACGCCGACGCGAAACTCTTCTGGTCGTAGCGCGGTTTCGCGCCGCGCACCGCCGGCAGGATCCATATCTGCAGAAAGTACAGTGACTCCTGCTTCGACGGATTGAACTCGCTGTGCGTCACGCCCGAACCGGCGGACATGTACTGCAGCTCGCGTGAGCGGATGACCGAGCCCGTCCCCATGCTGTCTTTGTGCTCGAGCTCTCCGGCAAGAACCCACGTCAGGATCTCCATGTCCTGATGGCCGTGCGTTCCGAAGCCTCGTCCCGGTTGCACGCGGTCCTCGTTGATCACGCGCAACACCCGAAAGCCCATGTGCGCGGGATCGTGGTAATCCGCGAACGAGAACGTGTGGAAGCTGTCGAGCCAACCGTGATCGCCGTGGCCGCGATCTTTTGCGCGACGAAGGGTGAGCGTCACGAGTCCTCCACCTTGCCCGCGCCCGGCTTCGCGAGCGCCTGCAGCATCGGGACCAGCGCTTGCCGGCGTGCTTGACGCGCCATCCGCGCTTTCTCGTCCTGCACGTCGATGTCCGTGTTCGGTGAATCGAACAGCGACGAGTACGCGAAGATGCTGTAGCCGCGGAACGACTGCAGCGCGGCGGAGAGCTGCTCACGGTGCAACGCGACGTCGCCCGAATCCACGCGCACGCCCATCACGACCGGATGTCCTTTCGCGATCGTCTTCCAACGTTCGACGCGCTCTTGGAAGACCTTCGGATCGCGCGTGTAGTTCATCGGGTACACGACGTCGATCAAGTCCTCGGCGAGCCATGTGCGCACGTCTTGGAAGTGCTTCGCGGCTTCGTCCGGATCAGGACCGACCGCGGCGGACAGCTCGACCGACGGCCGCGTCTGCCGCACCATGCGACGCACGTCGCGCAGGAGGTTCGAGATCGATTCGGTGCGCCACGCGTTCCACGCCTTCGGATCCTCTTCGGGGAGCTTGTCGGTCTCGCCACGGAACAGCGCGACGGTTGGCTTGTCGCGCGGATAGTCGATCTTCGTGCCGGCAGGAATGGCCGGCGGCTCGTTCGGGAAGCGCAAGTAGTCGAGGTGCAACCCATCGAGGTCATACCGGCCGACGAGATCGCGCATCACTTCGACGAGGTAGCGACGCACTTCCGGCAAGCACGGGTTGACGCTGACGTAGAACTTGTCCGACAGCGCCTGCTTGTTCCCGAATTGGTCGTACCAGAGCCACTCGGGGTGCTTGTTGTAGAGCTGCTTCGGATCCTTCGGCGGATCCTTGCCCCACCACGCCGGCACGACGTTGACCCACGCGACGAGGCGCATGTCCTTCGCGTGCGCAGCCTCGATCGCCACCTGCAGCGGATCGAATCCCGGATCGGCGTAATTGAACTGCTCCGCCCACGGCTCGTGCGACGACGGGTAGAGCGCGGTCGCGTTGCCGCGCACTTGGAAGAGGATCGTGTTGATCCCCGCCATGCGCGTGCTCTCGACGATGCGTTCGACGTCGTGCGGCGTCTTGTAGTCGAAGCGCGTCACCCACATCGCGCGCTCGACGGAACGCGGCATCGGCAGCGGGAGATCGGATGAGCGACAAGCGGTCGCAGCTTGTGCAGCGATCACGACGGCGAATGCGGTGACGAGACGCGGGCAGCGAAACATGAAAACCCCTCGATCGTGCGGACGCGTGCGCGCGCCCGGCGGACTCTAGAGGCGCTCGTCAGCGAGCGCCGATCGCGTGTCGCGATCCTCGGCGCGAACATACCAATCCACGGAAGGCACATGAAGACGCAGGCGGCTACCGGCGTCCCGCCTTACTCGCGCACTGCTCGGTCGCGGAGCGCCGCGGCGGCTGCGCCGATGGCCGGAGCAGCCCGCAATCCGGACGCGCGCAGGAAGCCGTGCGCTAAGCCTTCGCCCTCCAGCACTCGGGCGGACAGCGTGCGGTCGCCGACTTCCACGATGCGGCGCGCCAGCGCGCTCTCGACTCGCGTGCGAAACACCGACGCGAGCTCCGGCGCACCGAAGAGCCGCGCGAGCTGTTGGCCGAGGACGACACGCTCGAGCAAGTGTTCGCGGCCCGCAGCTCCTCCCTGTAGCGCGCAGAGTCGCAGGTGGACGAGCTCGGCGAGCGCGTCCGCGGCCTCTGCCAGAACCGCGATCGCCGCGCCGTCGCCGGCCAGCGCGCGCTCCTCGGGGAACTCGGCGCGGTCGACGGGCGCCGGCCGTCCGGTGCGCTCGGCGTAGGTCGCGTTGATCCCCCCCATCGAGATCAGCGACTCGAAGTTGCGGCCGATCGCCGACTCGAGCTGCCATGCCTTCGGCAGCGAGCCGCGCAGCTCGTCGAACGAGACGATCCGCCCACCGAGCTTGAGCACCTCCGCGACACCGGTGCCGCCGCCGATGTAGTAGGCATCAGCGACATCGCGCAACGCACCGTTCGAGTCGACGTTCTCGCCCAGGCCCGAAGCTTCGCCATCGCCGATGAGGTCCGCGATCGGAGCCGCGAGTGCAAGCCGGTCGCGCACGAGGCGCTCCTCGAGCCGGTCGAGGAAGTCGGGGATGCGCGGACCGTTGCGAGCGACCGCGATTCCCCGTTTGTCGCGCGACTTCAACCCCGGCATGCACATGCCGACGAGCGCGAGGCGCGAAGTCTCGCCGACGATCGCCGTGATCGACCGCGCGGCCGCGTCGATCCACAAACGGCCCTGCTCGTGTTCGATCGCAGTCGGCCGGAGCTCGTCACGCTCGAGCGCATCGAGCTGCTCCTCGATCGCCACCGGCGCGAAACCGGGCGCGACGTCGTAGCAGCACGAGGCGCTGGCCGCACCCAAGCCGAGGACGAGGTCGCTGCCACCCGAGAGCACGAGCACTTCGTGCGCCTTCACCTCGCTCGCGCCGCCGTCCACGCCGATGAGGAGGAGCTCTTCGGTCCCGCGCGAACCCCGCGAACTCGGTGTACGTCGCGTCGCCACGAAGCGACACTTGAGACCGCGGCCCGGGGAGCTGTCAAGGCGCACGAAGTACGCCGCGCTGCCAACCGTGCGCCGCCGCTAGCCGTACGGCCGAAACCTCACTAGTTCCCGTCGGTTCGTTCGCTCCCCGTGAGGCCCCCCTTCCTACGGCTCGTGTCCGGCCTCTCTCCTTGAAGCTCGCCCAAGGTGTCAGTGCGCTCGCGATCTCGTGCGTTGCATTGCTCGCCGGGCTCGCGTTGTGGGAGCAGGGCGAGCCCAGCGCTCGAGATGGAGCGAGCGAGCGCGGCAATCACGACGATTC
>JANLUN010000152.1:0-4752 GCA_031363505.1 Planctomycetota bacterium
GTGATGAAGCAGCGCGTCGTCGGACTCGACATCCACCTCGAACAACGCACGCGGGCGGAGTCAGAACCCGCCGTCGCCGCAGCGAGCATCATCGCACGCGAGGAATACCTGTTGGCTCTGCGTGCGTTGTCGGAAGAGTTCGGTGTCGATTTGCACAAAGGCGCTGGTCCTCCGACGGACAGCTCCGCGGAACGCTTCGTGGCGCTGCACGGCCGCGAGGCGCTGGGTCGCGTGGCGAAACTGCACTTCAAGAACACGCAGCGCATTCGAGCGAGCTCGCCATGAGTGCCGCGACATCGATTCGCTACACGCTCTTGTCGGGCACCGGAAACTTGTTCGCAGTCGTCGACGGTTTCGCAGATCCATTGCCCGACGACCCCGGTGCACTTGCGCGCGCGTTGTGCTCACCGGCCGCAGCGGGCGGCCTCCAGTCCAAGCCCGACGGCTTGCTGCTCGTGCGACGCGCTCGTCGCGGGGGCGACTGCGCGATGGAGGTCTACAACGCCGATGGCAGCCGGCCGCAGACCTGCGGGAACGGACTGCGCTGCGTGGCGAAGCTCGTCGCGGATCGCAGACATGTGTCCAGCGATCGATTCGTGATCGAAACCGACGCTCGACCGTGCGCCACGTTCGTCGAGCGCGTGAACGGCCGAGTCGTGCGTGCGCGTGTGCACATGGGCGACGTGCGCGTGCTGGCGGCCGAGGACTCGATCGATGGCCACGTCGTCGCCCGAGTCGATGTCGGAAATCCGCATTGCGTGCTCGTGGTCGCGGACGAACGGACCGCGCCGGTTGCGACGCTCGGGGCGCGGCTCGAACGGCATCACGCGTTTCCGGAAGGGACGAACGTCGAGTTCCTCGCGCTGCGCGACGACGCGCTCTACTTGCGCGTGTGGGAGCGCGGCGTAGGTGAAACCGCGGCGTGTGGAAGCGGCGCGTGCGCAGCGGCGGTCGTGGCCGTGAGGCGCGGCCTCGCCACGTGGCCGGTGCGGTTGCATCTGCGCGGTGGGATTCTCGATGTGCAGAGCGACGGCTTCGGCGGAGTCCTGCTCAGCGGCGCGGTCGAAGCGCATGGAGTCGGAGAGTGGCCGGCCCCGACCGCATCAGCGACGCCGATCGTGAGCCAACGAGCTCGACCCAGCGGAGACAGCTGAGGAGCCGACGTCCCACAGCGCATCGGCGCGCGCGCTCGAGCACGGTCGACAGTCATGGGATACCTGCTGCACATCGTGCTCGCCCTGGCCGCGCTCGGATTGTCCAAGAGCGGCGTGTCGATCGGCTGGAGATCCGCGCCGCTCCTGCTCGTGAGCTGCGCCGTGCCGCATCTGCTCGGCGCGCTCGCTCGCGCGATGTTCATGCGCGGCAAGTTCGCGTACAGCCAAGTCGCATTCCGCGCGCTGCACGGATGCGCACCGGTCTTGTACTTCGCGGCGCTCGCGTGTTTCGGTTGGCGAGAGATCGTGTCCGAGCTCGTCGGTCGTGAGATCTCGCTCTTCGACTGGCCGCACCTTGGTCTGCTGCTCGTTGGCGCGCCGTTCGTCTTCTTCGAGCTGCTCGCGATCGATGCGCGAGCGCGCATGGCGGAGTCTTCGCGCGGCGAGTCCAATCGCTGGCGCAACTTTCAGGTGCGCATGTTCGCGTCGTCGATTCTGCCCGTCGCCGCGTACATCACGATCGCGTCGATCGTCGGCTGGAGCGAGCCGCTGCGCATCAACATCGAAGAGGTCGGTCTGTACGGCAGCGCGTTCGCCGCGCTGCTCCTCTCCGCGATGGCGCTCGCGCTGCCGACGATCTTGCGGAGCACATGGGACACGACACCGCTCGCTCCCGGACTCCAGCGCGACGCGTGTCTCGAAGTCTCCCGTCGCGCCGGCTTTCGTTGTCGAGCGCTGCTCGTTTGGAACACGGGCCATCTGACCGCCAATGCGGCGATCATCGGCGTGAATGCCAGGAACCGTGTCGTCGTATTTTCCGACGCACTCTTGGCGCAGCTCGACCTGCGGGAGCTCGCCGCGGTCTTCGCGCACGAGATCGGCCACGCGGCGCGACGTCACGTGCCGCTGTTCGTCGTGTGGGCGCTGGCGTTCTTCATGGGCGCCGATCTCGTCGCGCAACGCGTGTTTCCCGAAGACGAGTGGCTCTCCGCGGCGACCGTCGTCGTCGTGATGGCGGTCTGGGTCGTGCTGTTCAGCTTCGTGTCGCGACGCTGCGAGCTCGAGGCGGATCTCTACAGTCTCGAGCTCCTGGACGACCGCGCAGCGTTGATCAGTGCGCTCGAGCGCGTCGGCGGCAGGCTTCGAGACGTCGCGAGCTGGCGGCACTTCAGCATCTCGGACCGCGTGCGCTTTCTCGACCGCAGCGCGCAGGATCCGAGCGTCGCGCGACGCCTCCACGGACAACTGCGCGCGTGGATGTGGCTGGGATGCGCGCTGCTCGTCGTAGTCGTCGGCTTGCACCTTCACTCGATGTGGCGGACGTTCGACCGCGATCGCATCGAGGTCGACTTGCGCCTTGGGCGCTACGCATCGGCGGCGGTGATCGCGGGCCGAGCCACCGATCTCGACGCCGACGTGCGAGCGCTCGTCGATCGCGCCGCGACACTGACGGACGGTTCGCACGACGGCTCGGTGCTCGAACGCGAAGCGCGCGCGGCCTTGCGGCGCGGGGATGTAGACGCCGCGGTCGAGTGGTTGACGCTCGGCGGACTGCGCGGGCAGAGCGACCTCGCCGTGATGGGGGAGGCGCTGACCGCGGCCGACCGCGACCCGCGCGATCTCGTTTCGCCCGACCTCTACCGGGCCTGGGAGGCAGACCTGGCGGCAGCGTCGGCGAGCGGGACGAAACGCTGACGCGCGGGCTGATCTTGGCCCGGACGAGATCCGTTGCCTTGAGCTCCTCGCCGATGAGCTCGATCGCCCCAGCGATCAACCCACGAGGCTCGGCTCAGTAGCCGAGGCCGTTCTTTCGCAGATGGCAGGTCGGATCGCCTTCGCGCAGCAGGGCACCGTCCACCACCTCGCCAAAGACCGCGATGTGGTCCCCGGCTGCGTGCTCGCCTACGACTCGACACGCGACCCAGGCCAGCGCATCTGCCAGCACCGGCACGCCGATCGACGTCGGCATCAGCCGCAGCTGGTCGAAAGGCGACTCCCCATCAGGAAGCTTTCGGAAGAAGGGCGCCATCAGCCCCGACGCCTGCTTGTCCAAAATGGACAGCGCGAAGTGACCGGACTCGCGCAGGTCGGCGAGGTGCGGCCGCGTCCGCCCGACCGCCATGCACACCGTCGGCGGCTCGAACCCCATCTGCATCACGAACGAACCGACGAAGCCGACGGGCTCGTCTGCCCGCAACGTCGTGACGACGTACAGTCCCGAGGGAATGCGACCCAAGGCGCGGGCGAGTGCAGATACGTCGGTGGTGGACATCGGGGGCGAAGTGTCGGAGCGATTGGGCCGGTCGCGCTCGCGCGCAGGTATCGACCAAGACTGCCGGTGCAATTAAATAGGGAAGGCAGTCTGGATTCGAGCCCTCCGCGCACGGATAATCGTGGCCTCAGAACGCCGCTCCGTATGCCTGCGCAGAGTGTTTCGCATCAGGGTTCGACGGGCACCTGGACCGCCGCAGCAGACTTGGGAGACTCCGCGCACACGCCGAACGGCCGGCTCCCCGATCGCCTCCGAGAGATCGCGTTCGACCGTGCTGCGTCCTCGGACGCCTTGGTCCTGGAGACCGCGAAAGTGACCCTCGAATGGCTCCTGGAACGTCCCGACCGTTGGTCGTGGAGCGCTGCCGCGAGCGAACTCGAGGAGGGCTTCGCGGAGTGGAACGCGGAGCAGGGTTGGCGCGGTCCCGCCGCGCTGTGGTTCGACACGCTGCGCGGCGCATGGCATCAGGGTCGAGTGTCGCATCCCGACGAGGCGCGTGAGTACCTGGCCGAGGAGTTCGGCCTGTGGCTGTGCGCTCGCGCAGCAGACGTCGCTCCCGCATCGGACTCGGGCACGCTCGAATCCAACGCGTCGGCCTCCGATTCTGATGCGAGCGAACGGCCGTGGAATGGCGCGCCGCTCGCGTCCGGTCGCCGCCTTGCAAGCCGCACGGCGCTGGGTGCGCACGCCGCGGCGACGCTCGAGACGCGCGAGCTCGTCCTGCTCAACGCCTACTCGAACACGGTCGCCGTCGCGCTGGAAGCCGCGTGGCGAGCCGGAAAGCATCCCCAGGTACTCGTGTGCGAGTGCCTGCCCACGCTCGAGGGACGGCGCATGGCGCGTCGGCTCTCGCGGGCTGGTCTCGAAGTCGCCGTCTGCTACGACGCCGCGTTGAATGCCGCACTTGATCGCGCGGATCGTGTGTGGCTCGGAACGGAAGCGATCGGCGCCGACGCGTTCCTCGGTCGCGTCGGAACGCGTAGCCTGCTCGAAGAAGCCGTCCGACGAGAAGTGCCGGTGCAACTTCTCGCGACGAGCGACAAGTTGATGCCGGCGAGCGAGCTCGCGCGACCGAACTGGCCGGAGCGCGACACGTGGCTCTTGTGGGACGATGCGCCGGAGAACGTGCGGCTCGAGACGCAGTGCTTCGAGATCGCACCACTCGACCTGGTCGAGCACATCATCACCGAGTGCGGATGCGAGTCGCCGGCGCGATTGAGCCTGCGCGCTCTGCGTGCCGAGAGGCCCGCCGCGTGTGGTGAGGGCGAGCGCGACGTCTCGATCGCGCCGTACCACCGCCTCATGACGACCCAGGCGACGACCCCG
>JANLUN010000468.1:0-9295 GCA_031363505.1 Planctomycetota bacterium
GCGAGCGCACTATGGGCCGCGACGTACAGAGCCCACGGTGCTGCTTGGCTTCCTTTCACCTGCGCTTCGAGCGCGGAAAGCTCCCTGGCTGACCCGACCAAGATCTTCGAAGTCGGATCTTGGCTCGCGAGCGCCGTGAGACGCTCCCAGCTGCGGTCGTCCTCTGCGCGCTGCGACTGGTGTGAGTATTCCCAGTAGATGATCACTGCGACGAGCGCGAGGGCGAAGATCGCCGCGAGCTTCCACGTGCGTTCGACGAGGCTCGCGAAGCCCGACTTCTCGACGGTGGGGGCAATCGTGACGGAGGTCGCGGATTTGTGTTTGGCCATTTGTAATGCAATCTCCTAGGGTGACGGACGCGGCAAGCCGGGAAGCTGGCTTTCAACGTCATCGTTAATGTCACCCGTAAGGGCTCTTTAGTCGTAAGTTCGGGCCTGGCGGTGTCTGGCGTGTCTAGGTGCGGCAGCGGCGACGCAGCGGACTTGTCTGCGATCGCGAAGTTCCCACGCCCTCGCGCGGGCACCCGGCCGCTGGCCTGGCAAGCGATCGGCGCACGCACCGCTTGATGAGCGGCCGGCACGGCGCAGATGGTCAGTCTCCACGCCGTGTCGGGGCGGCATTATAGAGGCGTGGTCGGCGACGCGACAATGAGGCCCGCATCAGAAGGCGCCAATTCCGAATCACCTCCGGAAAACGCCGAGGCCTCGGCCGCGATGCTGGACGATGAGGCGCTCGCAGCTCGGCCGGAGGGCGACACTCCCGCGAGCAAAGTCTCCCTGCGACGTCGAGCGAGACGCTGGGGTCGAAGCGTTGCGCGAGTCCTCGTCGCGCATCTCGGTCCGGTTGTGCTGCGGCGGCTGTCTCGCACTTGGAAGGTGACCGTCCTCGGCGCGGAGCATCTCGAGGCTGCGCGTGCACGCGGCGGCGGGCACTTCATGGCGCTCTGGCACGGGCGAATGGTGGTCGCGCTCCCGCACCACGGTGGGCGCGATTGGCACGTGCTCGTCTCCCCCAGCCAAGACGGCGACATCTCGGAAGCGCTGCTCAAAGGCTTCGGCTACCGAGTCATCCGCGGTTCGTCGAGTCGCGGCGGTGCGCGCGCACTGCGAGAGATGCTCTCGGTTCTCGAGAGCGGCGCTGTTCTCGCCGTGACCCCTGATGGACCGCGCGGACCACGTCACTCGATGAATCCTGGACTTGCGTGGATGGCCCGCGCGACAGGATTCGCGATCGTTCCGTGCGGCTTCGTGTGTGATCGCGCGTGGCACGCGCGGAGCTGGGATCGCTTCACGGTTCCAAAACCCCGTGCGCGCGTCATGTTCGTGTACAGCGCACCCGTGCGCGTGGAGAGAAGCGCGTCCGCCGACGATCTCGCGAGCGCAACGGAGAAGGTTCGAGCGGGGATGATGGAAGCGGAGCAGCGCGGGTTCGAGCAACTGCAGGAGCCGCCCGATTGGTGATCCGTGTCGGTCCCGCGGGTTGGTCCTATCCCGATTGGGAGGGCAAGGTTTATCCCACAGCGAAACCCGCAGGTTTCGACGCACTCGGTTTCCTCGCGCGCTTCTTCGACTGCGTCGAGATCAACAGCACCTTCTACGCGATCCCGTATCCGCAGCACGCCGAGCGTTGGGCGCAGCTCGTTCGTGCGCACCCTGCGTTTCGCTTCGTCGTGAAACTGCACCGCAGTTTCACGCACGAACCGGAGTCAACACCTGACGTGTGGAATGCCTCCGCGCGCGCATTCAACTTGGGCGTCGAACCGCTTCAGCGTGCCAAGCGCCTCACATCGCTGCTCGTGCAGTTCCCGATCAGCTTCTTGTACGGGAAAGCCGAAGTTCGCCGCCTGGGGCGATTGAGAGCTCTGTTCCCTCACGTGCCGCTCGTCCTGGAGATGCGGCATCAATCGTGGTTCTCGTTGCCCGCGGTCGACACGATACGAGGGCTCTCGTACTCGCTCGCCCACACAGACCAACCCGCCGCGTGGAATCATCCTCCGGATTGGCACCCGTCGACTGGTCCAATCGGCTACTTGCGACTTCACGGCCGGAACAGCGAGACGTGGTTTCGGCGCGATGCGGGACGCGACGAGAAGTACGACTACTTGTACTCGCGCCACGAACTCGAAGGGCTCGTCGCCAAAGTTCAGCGGCTCGCAACGGAGCACGATGACGTCACCGTGGTGACGAACAACCACTTCGCGGGACAGGCGGTCGCGAACGCGATCGAACTCCTCGCGCTGATTCGGGCCGAACACGTGCTCGCTCCTGCGGACATAGTCGAGGCGTACCCGCGCTTGAAATCGATCACGCGCGTCGAGGGCCAGCAGCGCCTCTTCTGAGGTGGCGCGCAATACGTTCGCGACGCCACGCCGTTCGCACGATTCATCGAACTTGACGCCGCGTGTTCATCGCGATCACCCTTGCGTCGTGCCACCGTGGACACCACGGAAGCGGCGGACACAATGCCTCCGCGCAGCACATGTCCACAACCGAAACTTTTCCGTTCGAGCTCGAGGCAACGGCCGATCCGGGACGCGTCATCCGCGGTCGACTTCACGGTCCGCGAGGATTCGTCACTTCACGTCGCGGGCTTCCGCACGTGATCGTGATCCACGGCTTCAAGGGATTCATGAACTGGGGATTCTTCCCCGACATCGCGCGGCGGATCGCGGAACGAGAAATGGTCGCCGTCGCGTTCAACATGTCGGGCAGCGGTATCGGTACCGACCTCGAGACGTTCAGCGAGCCCAAAGCGTTCGCGCAGAACACGATCAGCCGCGAGCTCCAAGATCTCGAGCTCGTGCGCAGATGGATCGGCGGCTGCCATGCTCCGGGCGTGAACCCCGAAAATGCCGCGCTGATCGGGCACAGTCGCGGCGGGGGCCTCGCGCTACTTCACGCCGCGGATCACTCTGACGTTCGATCCATCGTCACGTGGGCTGCGGTTTCGAACGTCGACCGATTCGACGCGAACACGAAGGCGATGTGGCGCGAACACGGCTCGCGTGTCATTCGAAACGCGCGCACGGGCGAAGATCAACGGCTCGATGTCGCGCTCCTCGACGACATCGAGAGGAATCGAGCTCGGTTCGACATCGAAGCCGCTTGCCGTCGGCTCGAAGCGCCGACGCTGCTCGTGCAGGGGGATGCTGACGATGTCGTTCGGCCGCGGGAGATGGAGACGCTTGCTGCGCGCATCGACGCGAGTCTGCGCAACACGCTCCTCATCCCCGGCGCGTCCCACACGTTCGGGATCAGCCACCCGATGCGTGCGGGGACGGTCGAGGCTTGGGAGGCCGCCGCGAGCGCAACCCTGGAGATGATCGAGCGCTACCGATGATTCTGGATCCGCTGATTGGGGAGACGGCGGATCCGTCGAGCCCGTGATCGCGAACAGCTGATCTCTGAACGGCACAACACTGACTGGCTTGCGTGTGGAGCGAATCGCACGTTCGCGGATCGCGAGCGTGGTTTGTCGAAAGCGGCGCGGGGTCGCGACCTGGTGCGCAGCCAATCGTGCTGCGAGCGACTCGACGCTCGCGCGATCTCGAGAGTCGGTGGCGGCATCGAACAAGACGATCCGCTTGAATGCGTCCCGTGTGCCGGTGCCGGGGACGGCCGGTTCGCGCGGAACAGCTCCGCGTCGCCCACGCGGAGCTGCTCCACGCGGGCGACGCGGACATGGGGCGCAGGCCCTGCTCGAGTCATCGACCGACGAACGGCGCTCCGGTTGCGAACGTATCGCAGTGATTCTGCGCTCGGCTGACCACACGGAAGCCAGTCAGTGGAGAACGGCACCCGCCCCTGGCGGCCCGGTCCGAGAGGAAGCTATCATCCGCGCCCCGCGCGATGGGGTCCCTGGACCTGCTTCCAGGGCTCCGAGGCCGCCGCACAGAGACGAATCGGGAGAGAACGGGACTCCGAGCCGCAACGGATCCCACCCACACGAGCAGGCAGGCCGCCGCTCAGGTCTATCGCGAGACACCCATCTTGGAACTCCAGTCCATCCTCACGCCGGTGTACATCGCGACGATGTGCTTACTCGGCGTGTACGGCGTGCATCGCGTCCTCATGCTCACGAGGTTCCGTTGGCGGCCCGCCTCGGAGCCATCACCGGCATCGTCCGGCGTGCTGCCGCGCCTCACCGTACAACTGCCGGTCTACAACGAAAGGACCGTCGCGGCGCGTCTGATTCGCGCAGCGGGCGCGCTCGAATACCCGCGCGATAGATTCGAAATTCAGATCCTCGACGACTCGACCGACGAAACGGTGCAAATCACGGAGCGCGAAGCGGCGCTCTTACGGCGCGACGGCGTGGCGGTGGAGGTCGTGCGGCGCCCCGATCGGCGAGGTTTCAAAGCGGGCGCGCTCGAGTACGGCTTGGGCCGCGCAACCGGCGATCTGATCTGCATCTTCGACGCCGACTTCGTGCCGGGCCCCGACTTTCTGCAGCGCCTCGTCGGTGCGTTCGCCGATCCGAAAGTTGGTTTGGTCCAAGCGCGTTGGGGACATCGCAACCGCGACGACAGCCTGCTTACGCGCGCGCAGTCGACGCTTCTCGACGGCCACTTCATCATCGAGCACAAGGTCCGCTACGACGGCGGCGTGTTTTTCAACTTCAACGGCACCGCCGGCATCTGGCGCCGTGAGGCGATCGTGTCGGCCGGTGGTTGGCAGCACGACACGCTGACGGAAGATCTAGACCTCTCGTACCGCGCGCAGCTCCGCGGCTGGAAGTTCGTCTATGCGCCGCATGTCGTGGCGCCGGCGGAAG
This sequence comes from Planctomycetota bacterium, assembly GCA_031363505.1. Classification (GTDB taxonomy): domain Bacteria; phylum Planctomycetota; class UBA1135; order UBA1135; genus JANLUN01. The sequence continues at coordinate 4,774 of JANLUN010000468.1, forward strand.
TTCCTCCCGACATCGCCGCGTTCAAATCGCAACAACACCGTTGGGCGAAGGGCAGCGTTCAGGTGCTGCGCAAACTTGGTTGGCGCCTCTTGGTGTCCGACGAGCCGTGGAAGGTGAAGCTCGAAGCGCTCGCGCACCTTTCAGGAAACGTCGGCTATCCGTGCGTGTTGCTGCTCGCCGTGCTCTTGCCGGTTTCGTTCTTGCTGGAGAGCCGCTTTCCTTCGTGGCTTCAAGTCGCGCTCTTCATGATGTGCACGGCGTCGGTGTTCGTCTTCTACGAGTGCAGCCAGCGAGCCGTCGAGCGACCTGCGACCGCTCGCGTTCGCGATATCTTCGCCGCGGTCACACTTGGCATTGGAATGTGCGTCAGCCAGACGCGCGCCGTGATCGAGGGTTGCCTCCCGGGTACCGGAGTGTTCGTGCGCACACCGAAGCGCGGCGACTCACCGAGCGCGAAAGGCTACCGGGCTGCGTTCCTCGGTTGGCCGGGCGTCGAGCTGCTCTTCGCCGCGTGGTTCGGCTGGGGCCTGTACGCGGCGATCGAGCGCGACATGTGGGGTACGGTGCCGTTCCTCCTGCTCTTTTTCTCGAGCTTCGTCTGGGTTGGCTCGCTGTCCCTGCGCGAATGGGCGCGAGGTAGACGCGCTGCATGCGACGCAGGCCTGATCCCGATTCGATCTACGCACTGACGTTCGACTGCTACGGCACGTTGATCGATTGGCGGCGCGGCGTCGAGCGAGCGGCTCACGCGATCGAGAGTCTCGCGCGCTGTGATATCGCGCGGCTCGTGCAGGCGCGCGAACGCCTCGAACGCGAGATCCAACGCGGTCCCTACGAGCGGTACGACGACATCCTCGCGTCGAGCGTCGTGAGCGCCGCTCAGGAACAGGGCGTCACCGTGTCCGCGGAGGACGCGCGGCGATTCTCCGAGAGCATGTCGACATGGCCGCCGTTCGCCGAAACGTCGCAGGCCGCGAGCCGCCTCGCCACCCGCTTTCAACTCGCGATCCTGTCGAACGTCGAAACGCGAGTGCTCGGGGCGAGCGTGCGCCTCATCGACGCGCCGTTCGAAGCGCTGATCACTGCCGAGCAGCTCGCTTCGTACAAGCCTGCCGCCGCGCATTTCGATGCCGCGATCGAGCAACTCGGCCTGGTGCCTGAGCAGATCTTGCACGTCGCAGCCAGCCTGTATCACGACGTGAGGCCCGCGAGTGCGCGGGGATTCCATGTCGCATGGGTGAATCGAGATGCGGAGCCGTTGCCGACGGACGTCGCGATCGATTGGATCGTTCCTGACCTCATGTCGCTCGCGCTCGAGCTCGGCTGCTGAGAGCTGCTCGCCACGATCCGAACGGCGACGGCCGCGTTGGCTTCGTGCCTGGTCCGACGTTCGAGCACAACACGAGCTCGCTCAGCGCTCCGATCACGACGGCCGAGTGGGCCGCGCTCGCTCGGTCGAGAGCGCCGAGCGAGTCTGACATCGCTCCGCGCGGTCGAGCGCCGTCTCAAGTCGACGGCTGCAGTGGACTGTCGGTCAGGCTCCGAGAGGCCATGCGCGCGGCGAAAACCAACAGAGATGCCGCGCAGACCGACGCCAATGCGGCGAAGGCGGGTGCGAACGCTGCGACCGCTGAAACGAATGTGGCGCTGTCTGACGCGCACGTTGCGAAGGCCGAAGCGGACGCTGCCGAAGCCGATGCTGCGAAGGGGAAGCGAATGCGGCGGGGGCCGATGTGGACGCCGCGAACGTCTGACACGGAGCACAGGCCCGAACGGAGCCCCGAGGCCTCGCGCGCCGTGATCGGCGGGTCACCTGCCGGCGACGTCTCCGCGCGCGGGTCGCGAGATCAACAAGTCGACGAGGTCCATCTTCGTGATGACTCCGAGCAGCGTGCCCGCATCGTCGACGACGAGTCCTACGAGTCCCTTTCCGAACAGCTCGAGCAGCGTAGACGCATCGTCGCTCGTCCGCACCGTGACGACGTTTCGGAACATCACTTCCGCCACGGCGCTGGCGAGCGTCGCGCGGCCGTCGACGAGCTTCGTGAGCAGGTCGGATTCCGTGACGATGCCGACCAGGCGCCCGTCGTCGATGACCGGAAGCTGGCTCACGCCATGCTCCTTCATCAGCATCACGGAATCCGCGACCGTGTCTCCGCTCGTCGCCGTGATCATCTTGCGGCGCGGCAGGCTGCGCAGCGTGTCTCCGACGCGATTCGTCTCCCATCGGCTCTCGGTGAAGCCGTTCTCCTTCATCCATTGATCGTCCATGAACTTCGTCATGTAGTTCCGAACGGAATCGGGAAGGATCATGACGATGCGCTTGCCGGGGCCAACCCGTTGCGCGACTTGCTTGGCGGCCCACACGACGGAGCCCGAGCTTCCACCGCAGAGCAATCCTTCCTGACGAATCAATCGCCGCGCCATCAAGAACGACTCGCGGTCCTCGGTTTTGACCCATTCGTCGACGAGCGAGCGATCGAGAACGTTCGGAATGAAGTCATATCCGATGCCTTCGACCTTGTAGCTCGCGATCGGTCCGGGGCCCGCGAGGATCGAACCGACCGGATCGACACCCACGATGCGCACGTGCGGGAGCTTCTCCTTCAGTTTGCGCCCGACGCCTGTGATGGTTCCGCCCGTTCCAGCGGACATCACGCAGATGTCGAGCTTTCCGTCCGTCTGCTCGAGGATCTCCTCGGCGGTGCCGTGATAGTGCGCGAGCGGATTCTCGGGGTTCGAGTACTGATCGAGAATGTGCGCGTTCGGCAGGATGCTCTGGAGCTGCTTCGCGACGCCGATGTGACTCTCGGGCGCGTCCCACGCAGCTTCCGTCGGCGTGCGGATGATCTCCGCGCCGAGCGCCTCGAGCACGACCTGCTTCTCGCGGCTCATCTTCTCCGGCATCGTGATCACCATTCGATAGCCGTAGACGGCCGCCGCCAGGGCCATCCCGATGCCGGTGTTTCCGCTCGTGGGCTCGATCAACGTGTCGCCGGGGCGGATGCGTCCCTTCTTCTGCGCTTCCTCGACCATGCGCTTACCGATGCGGTCCTTGATCGAACCGCCCGCGTTCAAGAACTCGCACTTCGCGAGCATCTCGCATCCGGTGTCGCGGCCGATGTTGCGGAGGCGCACCATGGGCGTGTTGCCGATCGTGTCGAGGATCGAGTTCTGGATCTTGGCCAAGGGAGCTCCGTGTGTTGGGTTCGAGAGTGCGCAGGCGCCGAGCGGATCGGCGTGGGCATTCTAGCGGCGAGCTGCGGGACGGCACGTCGGGCGTGCTGTGGTTCCTAGGATGCCATTCGTCGATGCCGCGTTCCGAGTCTCGCGGGTCCTTCGACGGTTGTCTCTGAGGACGCGCCTGCCAATTCGGGACACACTGCACGCTCGAGGCGTCTCGTTGGCCTCGCTCGCGCGTGAGCTTTGCCCGCCTGCGCGTGATTTCGACAGGAGTCCCGTCGTCGATGAGGCCTCGGTCGCGCGGCCGCGAACCAGCGCAGCCGCGCAACCGGCGAATCGCCGCGTCAATCGGCTCGTCCCGGCACGCCGTTGCGACGCGGCTCCGCGAGCACGATCGTGCCGCGTGGGCCGATCAGGACGTCGCAAATGAGCAGCGCGTCTCTGCGCGCGGCGAGCTTGCCGACGAGATCGATGCGTTCTCCGGTGCGGAGCGAGAAGCGCCACTGGTGCCAGGGACACGTGACCTCTTCGCCCGACACGGTGCCTTGGAACAGCGGACCTTGGAGATGCGGGCAGAAGCTCTGCGAGGCGAGCAAGCCGCGCTTGCACGAGTAGAGCGCGATCGAACCCCACGGCGTTTCCACCGGACGCGGGCGCTCGGGATCGAGCTCCTCCGGCCGCAGCCCCGTGTCGAACGATGCATCCGAAGTGGACATCGCTCAGCGAACGCGCGTGTACCGCGCGCGCTTCCTCCGCCGAGCTGAGCGTGCGAGAATCTTCACGTGGCGCAATCGACGTTGGTCCTCGTCATCCCCGCGGCCGAGCGCGGTGCGCTTCGCGGTCGCATCGAGGCGGGAGATTTCGAGCACAAGAGCGTGCCTCACGCTCTGTTCAGCGTCAAAGGCGAAGGCGTCGTCGCGACGTTGTACGCCTCGGGCAAGTTCGTGATCCAGGGCGAGGAGCCCGGCCTTTTCGCGCAGCGCTACACCGGCCGCGCCGCGGATGTCGAGCGTGCGCCGCGCAAAGAGGCGTTCAACGGCCCGCTCGTCGGTAGCGACGAGTGCGGCAAGGGCGACTACTTCGGCCCGCTCGTCGTCGTCGGCGTGCGAGTCGAAGCCGACGAGCGCTCGAAATTGCGCGCGGGCGGTGTGCGCGACAGCAAGGAGCTCAGCGACGACACCGCTCTGCGCCTGGGCGCCGCGCTGCGCACGCAGTTCCCGCACGCGATCGCGCGGCTCGATCCACCCAAGTACAACGCCACGTGGCAGCGGCCGGGACAACTGAACGACATGCTCGCCGACCTGCACGGCGAGGTGATCCGAAAGCTCGCACGACCCGG
>JANLUN010000470.1:0-3958 GCA_031363505.1 Planctomycetota bacterium
ACTTTCTCGGGCTCGCACTCCTCGCGAGCCCACTTGGCTGGACCGCGCTCTGCTTGCCGCTCTTCGATCTCGCGCGCGTGAGCGCGGCACGCATCGCAAGCGGAATCCCGCCCTGGATCGGCGATCGGCGACACCTCGCGCATCGACTGCAGGCGGCCGGGCTGCAGAGCACCTCAGTCGTCGCCGCGCTGCTCGCGATCGCCGCTCCACCGATTCTCGCCGGCGCGCTCGGAGGAGACGGACGCCTCGTGGCCTCCGCCGTCCTGGTCACGGCGCTCGCGTTTCTCGCCGCCGTACGCGCCACTCGGGCCGCGGGTTGAGTCTTCCGGGCTTGCCGGAGCCTGGGCCGAGGCCGATAATCCGCGCCCCCAATAGTTACGCGACCGGCGCTTCTCGCTGCCCGGTTGCGAACCTCTACCGAAAGGGCGATGCGTGCGGTGCGCGCGCGCACGGGGGCCGACGGAAGTCCGCGTGAGCTATCCCCTGACCGCCATCATCTCCGACTTGCACGCCAATCAGCCCGCGCTCGAGACCGCTCTCGACGACGCGCGCGAGCGCGGTGCGGAGCGCTACGTGTGCCTCGGCGACGTGATCGGCTACGGCGCGAAGCCGCGCGAGAGCCTCGACTGGGTGATGCGCCTGTGCGTCGAATCGCCGAGCGATCCGAACGCGCGCCCGAATGCGAAGCCGCTGGCCGCGGGGCTGTGTCTCCTCGGGAACCACGAGTACGCGCTGCTCCACACTGCCGAGGACTTCAATCCGAAGGCGCGCGCGGCGATCGATTGGACGCGCGAAGAACTGTCGCGCGGTTCCGACCGCGACACGAACTATTCGTACTGGGAGTTCCTCGACGCGCTCTCGCCGTCCTGCTCGGACGAGCGCGCCATGTTCGCGCACGGCTCGCCGCGCGATCCGGTGCGCGAATACATGCTCCCGAGGGACATCCATGATGGAGCGAAGATGGCCGCCAACTTCGAGCGCATGGACCGCGACGTGTGCTTCGTCGGCCACAGCCACGTGCCGGCGATCTACTACCAGGATGGCCGCATGTTCCGGCCGCGCGGAACGGAAGGGCCGTACGCGCTCGGCGCGCGGCCGGACCTGCGCGTCATCGTCAACGTGGGATCGGTCGGTCAGCCGCGCGACGGCGACCCGCGCCTGTCGTACGTGCTCTTCGACGGCGACAATGTGAGCTTCGTACGACTCGAGTACGACCATGCGGCCGCCGCGGCCGCGATCCGCGCCGTTCCGGCACTTCCCGAATTCCTCGCCGAGCGCCTCGCTCTCGGACGCTGAACAGGACACCTGAGCAGGACATCTGCAGGACATCTATTGGACAAGCGTCTCCCGATCGTTCTCGCGCTGTGCCTCCTGATCATGCTCGGGTGGACGTTCCTGTTCCCGCCCAAGCGGCCGACGGCGCCCGGAACAACGGGCCCCTCGACCACGACGACAGCCGTCGACGGCGCCGACGCCAAGGTGGCGGTCGCCTCTCCGGACGGCTCTCAGACCGGCGCTGCCGCGAGCCCCGTGGACGGAGGCGCGAAGGATCGCGCGGTGCCGACGCAACCGCGCACAGTCGACAGCGAAGAGCGCACGCTCACGCTCGATCTCGGCCAGCCCGGTCGGCCGGGTCACTACCGCGCCGTGTTCACGAATCGCGGCGCGGCGTTGAAGGAGCTGCGCACCGCGAACTACGTCGACCACGCCGGACTCGCCGCCGCGGAGCAGGGTGAGTTCGCGCACTGGGCGACGCTCGTCTCGCCCGTCGAGAGCGACGGACGCGTGCAGCAATCGATGGTCGTGCGCTCGACGTCGGCGTCGGCGCGCGAGCTCGAAGTGGAGCCGCTCGAGAACGAGCTGTGGGTCGCGCGCACGCTCGCCGACGGAGGCGTCACGCGCGGCGTCGAGTTCGAGATCTCGCCGGGAACCGGAGTCGCGTACGTCAAGCGCTACACGTTCGCGCCGGGCGAGGATCGATTGCGCGTCGAGTTCGAGATCCGCAACGTCGTGCTCCCCGAGCGGCAGGGCAAGCAGGGTTACGCGCTGACTCCCGCGGTCGGCATGCCGTCCGACTCCGGAGATCGCTGGTACGTCGAGCCGCAGTCGGTCGCCGTCACCCGTCCGCGTCCGAACGCACCGCTCGAGCTCGAAGTGGTCGCGAAGAACGAGCGCACGGAAGAGCGCTCCGGTGCGTACCGCGCCGGGATCGGCGACCCGCTCAGCTTCGCGGGCGTGTTCAACAAGTACTTCGCGGTGCTGCTCCGGCCGGCCGACGACGCGTCGCGCGATTCGCTCACGGGTGCGAGCTGGCGGCGCATCTCCGACGACGCGTGGAAGCGCGCGCATCCGGCCGAAGCGCAATCCGCGACGCGACAGATCGCGACCGACGTGCAGTTCGAGCTCCCGCTCCCGCCGCTCGGCGAGAGTCGCGGAGTGCGCTTCGACGTGTACGCCGGTCCGAAGGATCGTGACGCGCTCTTCGCCGCGCACTCCGATCACCTCGCGCTCATCGACCACGACCTGGGCTTCTTCTCGAGCATCGCGCACGTGCTGCTCGCCGTGCTCGGGTTCTTCGAGTCGATCATCGGCAACTGGGGCTTCGCGATCATCCTGCTGACGCTGTCGGTGCGGCTCCTCTTGTTCCCGATCAACCGGCGTTCGCAGACGGCGATGGCGCGCTATCAGACGAAGCTGAAGCGCCTCCAACCGAAGATCGACGAGATCAAGAAGAAGTACGCGAGCGATTCCGGCCGTCAGCGACAAGAGCAAGCGAAGCTCATGCAAGCCGAAGGCGCGTTCCCGCCGCTCGGTGGATGCTTGCCGATGTTCCTGCAGATCCCGGTGTTCATCGGCCTCTATCGCGCGCTCGGCGTCAGCTTCGAGCTGCGACAAGCGCCGTTCCTCTTCTGGATCCACGACCTGTCGCTGCCCGACCGGTTCATGCGGCTCGACTTCAACACGCACATCCCGTTCGTGGGGACGATCGAGTACTTGAACCTCCTCCCGCCGCTGATGGTCGTGCTGTGGATCTGGCAACAGCGCGGCATGCCGGTGCCGGCCGACGAGCAAGCCGCGCGCATGCAGAAGATGATGATGTGGATGCCCGTGATGATGGGCTTCTTCCTCTACAACTACGCGGCCGGACTTTCGCTCTACATGATCACGCAGTCGGGCGTCGGCATCATCGAGCAGAAGGTGATCAAGAAGTACTGGCCCGTCGACGACACCGAGCGCGAGCCGAAGAAGAAAGGCTTCATCGCGAAGCTCATGGAGGCGCAGCAGGCGCAGATGAAGAAGATGGAGTCGCAGCAGCGACGCACGCCGCGCAAGGTCAAGCGCTGACGCGCGCCCCGGTGCGCCGTGTCTCTTCCGTTCGCCGCGAGCGCTCCGTGCGAAGCGACCACCATCGTCGCGTTGGCAACCCCCGCCGGCCCGGGAGCGCGCGCGATGCTCCGTCTCTCCGGGCCGCGCGCGGGTGAATTCCTGCGGGCCGCATGGGCCGGTCCAGAGGCTCTTCCGGATCTGTCGCGGCGCGGCCTCTTCCGCGGTCGATTTCGCGACCGGCGCGGCGAGCTGCCGCTGCTCGTCTACTGGATGCCCGGCCCGCGCTCGTTCACGCGCGAGGACATCGCCGAACTCCACGTTCCCGGCTCGCCGCCGCTCGTGGCGAGCGCGCTGGAGCGCCTGGTCGAGCTCGGGGCCACGCCCGCCGCGCCCGGCGAGTTCACGCGCCGCGCGTTCCTCTCGGGCCGCATGGATCTAACGGAGGCCGAGGGCGTGCTCACGCTGGTGCACGCGCACGACCGCGCCGAGGCGCGCGCCGGCGCCGCGCTGCTCTTCGGCGGGCTCTCGGAGCGCATCGCGGCTCTGCGCACTGCCTTCGAGGAGCTGCGCGCGCTGTGCGAGGTGAGTCTCGACTTCGACGAAGCGGACGCCGGGCACGTGCCCATTGCGG
>JANLUN010000247.1:0-3998 GCA_031363505.1 Planctomycetota bacterium
TCGAGCTGCTGCACAACCGCATCGTCAAGTTCGCGCACGGCGACCGGCACATCACGCTCGGCGGCGTCGATCTGACCTTCGACTCGGCGGCAGCGCGCACGGTGCTGCGCGAGCTCGAGCAGGATGCGCGCAGCGATGACGTGCGCCTGCTGCTCGCGCACCGGCCGGACGTGATCTTCGCACTGCAGCAGCCCTCACGCGTCGACCTGGTCGTCGCCGGCCACACGCACGGCGGACAGGTGCAGATCCCCTTCTTCGGTCCACCGATCACCTTGTCCGACGTGCCGCGCGCGGTCGCAGCCGGTGGATTCCACCGCGTCGACGGCGTGCCGATCTACGTCAGCCGCGGCATCGGCTGCGAGCACGGCGACGCACCGCGCGTGCGCTTCCTGTGTCCGCCCGAGCTTTCATTGCTGACGCTACGCACCGCCGCGGAGTAGCGCGCCTCAGCGCTTCCAGTTGCGGATCTTCTCGCCGATGAAGCCCGCGATCTCGTTCACCTTGAGCTTGTCCTGCTCCATCGAATCGCGATGGCGCACGGTGACGACGTCGTCCTTCATCGTGTCGCCGTCGACCGTGATACAGAACGGCGTGCCGATCTCGTCCTGGCGGCGGTAGCGGCGGCCGATGGCGGCCTTCTCGTCGTAGTAGGTCGCCATGCGCGCGCGGCGCAGCTCGCTCTCGATCTCGTGCGCCTTCTCGGGCATGCCTTCCTTCTTCACCAGCGGGAACACGCCGACAGTGATCGGCGCGATCTCGGGATGGAAGTGCAGCACGACGCGCTTCTCGCCTTCGACCTCTTCCTCGTCGTAGGCGTCGATGAGAAACGTCAGCGCGGTGCGGTCGACGCCCGCCGCGGGCTCGATCACCCACGGGAAGTAGCGCTCCTTCGTCTCCGGATTGAAGTAGCGCAGGTCCTTGCCCGACGCCTCCGAGTGCCGCTTCAAGTCGAAGTCGGTGCGGCACGCGATGCCTTCGAGCTCGCCCCAGCCGAAAGGATACTCGTACTCGACGTCCGTGCAGCCGGTGGAGTAGTGCGCGAGCTCGTCCTTGCCGTGCTCGCGCAGGCGCAGCTTCGCCGGATCGATGCCGTAGTCCGAGTACCAGGAGCCGCGCTCCTTGCGCCAGTACTCGTACCACTTGCCGTTCTCATCGGGCGGGACGAAGAATTCCATCTCCGCTTGCTCGAACTCGCGCGTGCGGAACACGAAGTTGCCGGGCGTGATCTCGTTGCGGAACGACTTGCCGATCTGCGCGATGCCGAACGGCGGCTTCACGCGCGAGCTCTCGAGTACGTTCTTAAAGTTGAGGAAGATCCCCTGCGCGGTCTCCGGTCGCAGGTACGCAAACGACGACGCCGACTCCATCGGTCCGACGTTCGTCTTGAACATCAGGTTGAATGCGCGCGCTTCGGTCAGCTCGCCGCCACACTCGCCCGGTCGCTTGCTCGGCTTCTCCGGACAGCTCGTGTCCGTCAGCTTGTCGGCGCGAAAGCGTCCCTTGCACTTCTTGCAGTCGACCATCGGATCGGAGAATCCGCCGACGTGTCCCGACGTCTCCCACACCTTCGGGTTCTGGATGATCGCGGAGTCGAGACCGACGATGTCGTCGCGCAGCCCCACCATCCGCGCCCACCACGCTTCCTTCACGCGCCGCTTCAGCTCGACGCCGAGCGGTCCGTAGTCGTACGTGTTGCCGATGCCGCCGTAGATCTCGGACGCTTGGAACACGAATCCGCGCCGCTTGCACAGCGAAACGATCGTGTCCATGAATTGAGTGTCTTGCTTGGCCATGTGCGACGCGGAGGAGTCGTGGCGGTGCGAGCACCGCAGCTCAAGTAGGAACGAGCGGACGAGCGCGCGAGCTTAGCCGAGGTCTCGCACGGGTTCGAGCGCCGAGCCGGCTCGCCTTCCGGCGCTCGAAGCGGCCGCGGCGTTCGCCGCGCTACTTCTTCTTCGCCTCGGCCTCCGCGACGAGTCGCTGGACGAGCGCCTCCATCTCGGGCCAGGGCAAGTCGCGCCCGCGGATGATGCCGTCGGCGTCGATCGCGTACGTCGCCGGGAACTTGCGGACCATCCACTGCTTGAGGATCGCGTGCTCGCGCAGATCGATGACGATCGAGCGCAGCGGCACGCCGAAGCTGGCGTGGTATTCCTCCAGCTTCTTCGGGACCGCCGTTCCGACCCGGACCGCGATCAGCGAGAACGGCCGGCCATCCATCGACTTCGCCAGCGCGCCGCGCAGCGGTGCCGCCTTGACGCAGTCGTCGTCCTTCAGTTGGTGGAACTCGAAGAGCACGACGCGCCCGCGGTACTCCGCGAGGTTGACGTCCTTCCCTTCCTCGTCGGCTTCGACCGTGTCGGGCGCAGGCGATCCCGGCATGGCGTGCTTCAACCGCGCGAGCCGTCCCGGCAAATCCTTGGCAATTTCGGTCTGGGGGAACTCGGCGAGCACGCGCTCGTAGAGCTCGATCGCGCGGCGATCGTCTTCCACGAGGCTCGTCGTCGTCAGCAGGTCCGCATGCATGTTCAGCGCGCGCGAGCGCGTCTCGGAAGACGCACTCTTCTCGACGAGCATCGTGAGCACCGCTTGCAACCGTTCGCGCGGGTAGTACTCGGCCATCGCCGCGACGTGCTGCAGCGACGCGGTCACCCAGGGTTCGGACGCATACTGCTCATAGAGCACCGCGAGCATCGCGAGGCGCAGCTCGGCCATCTCCATCGACTTCACGGGGTAGACCGCTTCCATCGTGTCCACGACGGACAAGATTCCTTCGCCCGTATTGCCCATGCGCCGCGCGCGTTCGAACGCCGGATACAAGTCGCGCAGCCACTTCATCGCCACCTGAAACTTCGCGCGCGCGATCGGAACGTAGTTCGGACGGAATTTCTCGAGCGGGAGCTCGGGCCAGTCCGTCGGCGGCCGGCCCGCGGCTTGGAGCTCGCGCACGGCCTTCACCCACGCCCACTGCGCGTCGACGTACTCTTGATTCGCGGTCTTGAACACCTCGTTCGCCGCGCGTCCTCCGGCGTACGTGACCGGATACTCCATCAAGATCAGGTTGTAGAGCTCCGCCGCTTCCGCGCGCCGCATCGGATCCGTGGTCGTCCCTTGCTGACTGCGCGCCCACGCGCACGTCCACAGTCCCTGGGCGCGGGACTGTTCCGAGTTGCCCTTCTCGTACGCGAGCTGACCGACGTCCACGAGGAGGTCTTCCGGGAGCACGTCGACTTGGCGGTTCAGCTTGCCGAACAGCGCGAGCTCGCTCTCCTCGTCGAGCTTCGCCTGGAGCAACCGATCGAACACGTGCACGCCCTGCTTGTGCGTCTCCGCGGGATCGTCGAATCCCTTGCCCAGGTTCTCGAGGAGCAGGATGAACGCCTGCGGATCGCCTTGTTCGCCGAAGGTCTCGATCCGCGACCAGTACGCGCGGATGGGATGCGGCTTGCCCGCCGGATCCTGGTTGTACGCGCGCAGCGCGTCGTCGTAGATCTTTCGCAGCGAGGCGAAGGTCTCACCGCGCGCACGGGAGCTCGCAGCTAGAGGTCCAGGAACGAGCGGTAGTGCGACCGCGAGGATCGCGAGGAGTACTTGGGTCCACATTGGGGGCGTTGCGCGAGGGGCGTTGCGCGGCGTCTTTTCGCACGAGCTCGAGCGCACAGTGTAGCTCGCGCCGTACGCGATCGACGCCGAGTCGGTTGGCACGGTGGCGCTCGCGCAGCCTAAGATAGTGAGCCCATGAACTCCGGCGTCCCGGTCATCGCGTCCGCTCCGCCTCCGTCCCGTTCCAGCACGGCTGCGAGCGGCCCCGACGCCGCTGCTCTCGGCCGTATCGCCCGTCGCATCGAGGACGGCGAACGGATCAGCCGCGAGGAGGCGCTTCTGCTCCACGATCGGGCCGACATCCTGACGCTGGGCCGGCTCGCCGACCTCGTGCGGCAGCGCAAGCACCCCGAGCCGATCGTCACGTACAACGTCGATCGCAACTTGAACCCGAC
>JANLUN010000288.1:0-5602 GCA_031363505.1 Planctomycetota bacterium
GTGCACGTACTGCGTGCAGCGCATCAGCGAAGCGCGCATCCAAGCGGCGAAGGAGGACCGTCCGATCCGCGACGGCGACGTGCGCACCGCGTGCCAAGCGACGTGCCCCGCCGAAGCGATCGTGTTCGGCGACATCAACGATCCGAACAGCGCCGTGTCGAAGCTGAAGACCGAGCCGCACAACTACGGCCTGCTGGAGGAGCTGAACACGAAGCCGCGCACGACCTATCTCGCGAAGATCACGAACCCGAACCCTGACATCGCGGAGCGGATGTGAGCGAGCCCACTCAATCCGCGCCGCAAGCGGCAGTCGGCCAGCCGATGATCGGCGCCGGCCACACGCTGAAGACGGTCACGGACCACATCAGCTACATCGTGCTGCGCCGCCAGACCTCGCCGGGCTGGTACCTCGGGTTCGGGATCGCGTCGATGTTCGTCGCGCTGCTCGTCGTCACGATCGCAAAGCTCTTGCTCGAAGGCATCGGCATCTGGGGCAACAACGCGCCCGTCGGTTGGGCGTTCGACATCATCAACTTCGTGTGGTGGATCGGTATCGGACACGCGGGCACGCTGATCTCCGCGATCTTGCTGCTCTTGCGCCAGAGCTGGCGCACGTCGATCAACCGTTTCGCGGAAGCGATGACGCTCTTCGCGGTCGCGTGCGCGGGTCTGTATCCGGCGTTGCACACCGGCCGGCCGTGGCTCGACTACTGGCTGCTGCCGTACCCGAACACGATGGGCATGTGGCCGCAGTTCCGCAGCCCGCTCATCTGGGACGTGTTCGCGGTGTCGACGTACGCGACGGTCTCGTTCCTCTTCTGGTACGTCGGTCTGATCCCGGACCTCGCGACGTTGCGCGATCGCGCGAAGAATCGCTGGTTCAAGCTCGGCTACGGCGCGCTGGCGCTCGGCTGGCGCGGCGCGGCGCGGCACTGGGAGCGCTACGAGACCGCGTACCTGTTGCTCGCCGGGCTCGCCACGCCGCTGGTGATCTCCGTGCACACGGTCGTGAGCTTCGACTTCGCCGCCAGCTTGATCCCCGGTTGGCACACGACGGTGTTCCCGCCGTACTTCGTCGCGGGCGCGATCTTCGCGGGCTTCGCGATGGTGCTGACGCTCGCGATCCCGATCCGACACATCTACAAACTCAACGACTTCATCACGACGCGACACCTCGAGAACATGGCGAAGGTGATGCTCGCCACGGGGCTCATCGTCGCCTACGGCTACGCGATGGAAGCGTTCATCGCCTGGTACTCGGGCAGCACGTACGAGGCGTACATGATCACGAACCGGCTGACCGGTCCGTACAAGGTCGCCTACTGGGCGCTGCTCCTGTGCAACGTGCTCGCGCCGCAGATCCTGTGGATGCGCAAGGCGCGCAAGAACACGTGGATCCTCTTCGCCGTCGCGATGTCGGTGAACGTCGGCATGTGGCTCGAGCGCTTCATCATCATCGTGACCAGTCTTCACCGCGACTTCCTGCCGTCGTCGTGGGGCATGTACAGCGCGACGTTGTGGGACTGGACGATGTTCGTCGGAACGATCGGCCTCTTCTTCTTCCTGCTGCTCCTCTTCATCCGCTTCCTTCCGATCATCTCGATCTTCGAGATGAAGACGCTCGTACCTGCGAGCCCCGAGGCGAGCGGTTCCGAGTCGTCGCACAGCGGCGGAGAGCACGCGAAACACTGAGCGATGAGCGCGAAGCACCCTGTCAAGCCTCCGATCTACGGATACCTGGTCGAGTTCGACCGGTCCGACGATCTGCTTGCGTGCGCGCGCGCGTCGAAGGACGCGGGCTACACCGTGCTCGAGGCGTACACGCCGTTTCCGCTGCACGGCATCGGCGAGATCCTCGGCTACACGAACAAGCTGCCGTGGATCGTGTTCGCCGGCGGAGCGTTCGGCGCGTGCGCCGGTTTCGGACTGCAGTACTGGGTCTCGGTCATCGAGTACCCCCTGAACATCGGCGGACGTCCGTTGAACAGTTGGCCCGCGTTCATCGTCCCGATGTTCGAGATGACGATCCTGTTCGCGGCGCTCTCCGCCGTCTTCGGGATGCTGTGGCTGAACGGGCTCCCGCAGCCGTACCACCCGGTGTTCAACGTGCCGCACTTTGTCGAGGCGTCGCGCGACCGATTCTTCCTGATGATCTTGAGCCGCGATCCGCGCTTCGACATGCAGGCGACGAAGCGGTTCTTGGCGGATCAAAGTCCGATGTCGCTGGAACAGGTGCCGCATTGAAGCCGCGCGTGCTCCTACTTCTCGCGCTCACTCTCGCGTCGTGCCGTCAAGACATGCACGACCAGCCGAAGCTCGAAGCCAACGAGGCGTCGGCGTTTTTCGCCGACGGACGCGCGTCGCGACCGACAGTTCCCGGCACTGTGGCGCGTGGTGAGCTCGATCTCGACGATCACTTCCACCGCGGCAAGGTCGACGGCAAACACGCCGAGACGTTCCCGGGCGAGATTCCGCTGACGCGCGAGTTCATCGAACGAGGTCGGCAGCGCTACGACATCTACTGCTCGCCGTGTCACAGCCGCGTGGGCGACGGCGACGGGCTCGTCGTGCAGCGCGGCATGCGGCGCCCGTCGTCGCTGCACATCGAGCGACTGCAAGCCGCGCCCGTCGGCTACTTCTTCGACGTGATCACGAACGGCTTCGGCGCGATGTTCGACTACCGCGAGCAGATTCCTCCCGCTGATCGCTGGGCGATCGTGGCGTACATACGCGCGCTGCAGAAGAGCCAGAACGCGCGGATCGACGACGTTCCGCCCGCCGACCGCGAGCGCCTCACGGGAGGTCAGTGATGGCGACCACCGCGAACATCCGCTCACACTTCGACCGGCTGCAGCGGCGCGCGCTTCTCATCGGGGCCATCGCGACGGCGGTCGCGCTCTACGGCGCGCTCATGGACCCGACGCAGTTCTTTCGTTCGTACCTCTTCGCGTACTTCTTCTGGCTGGGGCTCTCGCTCGGCAGCCTCGCGATCGTGATGCTCCACCTCATCACGGGAGGATCGTGGGGCTTCGCGATCCGCCGGTTGCTCGAGGCGGGCATGCGCACGCTGCCGCTGATGGCGCTCTTCTTCGTGCCGATCTTGCTCGCGATCCAGAGGCTGTATCCGTGGGCCGCGCACGATGCCGCCGCGCACGACGAGTTGCTTCAGCACAAGGCGCCGTATCTCAACGTGCCGTTCTTCATCGCGCGCAGCGTCCTCTACTTCGCGCTGTGGATCGGAACCTCGTGGATCCTCTTGCGCTACTCCGCGAAGCAGGACCGAACGGGTGACGCCGGCCCGGGACGTCGCGCGCGCACGCTCGCGGGTCCGGGCCTGGGCATGTACGGACTCACGATGACGTTCGCGGCCGTCGACTGGGCGATGTCGCTCGAGCCGCACTGGTTCTCGACGATGTACGGCGTGATCTTCATCGTCGGGCAAGCGCTGTCGACGCTCGCGTTCTCCGTCGTCGTCGCCGCGTGGTTGCAGAAACGGCCGCCGTTCTCGCGCTTCCTGTCCACCAGCCACTTCCACGATCTCGGCAACTTGATGTTCGCGTTCGTGATGCTGTGGGCCTACGTGAGCTTCTCGCAGTACCTGATCATCTGGTCGGGCAACCTCGCCGAGGAGACGCCGTGGTACCTGCACCGCACGGGACACGGTTGGGAGGCGATCGCGACCGTTCTGATCGTCTTCCACTTCGCGGTGCCATTCCTGCTCTTGCTGTCGCGCAAAGCGAAGCGCAACTCGCAAATGCTCGCGATCATCGCGCTGGGACTGCTCGCGATGCGGTTCGTCGATCTCTACTGGTTCATCGGGCCCGCGTTCCACCGCGAGGGCTTCGCGATTCATTGGCTCGACTTCGTGATGCCGGTCGCGATCGGCGGGCTGTGGCTCGCTTGGTTCATCCGACAGCTCAAGGGCCGGCCGCTGATCTCGCTCCAGGACAGCGCGCTCGAGCGCATGCTCGAGGAACCCCATCCGGCGAAATCGTGAAGCACACGCAATCCACGCACTCCCCTCAGTCGTCGCACGCGGGGCACGAAACGACGGACACCAAGATCCGGCCGCTCATCCTGTTCGGCATTGGGCTCGCGCTCCTGTCGGTCGCGACGTTCCTCGGCATGCGCGCGATGTTCGTCGCGCTCTCCGAGCGCGACCGCGCCAGTGACGCGCCGCGCCATCCGCTCGCCGCGAGCATCGAGATACCGCCCGAGCCGCGTCTGGAACCCATGCCGGGCTACGACATGCCGCCGCTCGGCCCGGACGGCGAGCGTCCGTTCGCGACGAGCGGTCTCGCCGCGCATCGGCGGCAAGAGCAGGAGACGCTCGACAGCTACGGCTGGATCGATCGCCAAGCGGGGATCGTGCGCGTTCCCATCGCGCGCGCGATCGAGCTCACGCTGACCGAGGGACTTCCAATCGCCGGGGAGAAGAAGCGGTGAAGTTCGTCGTGACGGCTCTCGCGCTCGCGGTGCTCGCGTGCGCACTGCCTCCCGCGCACGCGGTGCAGTCCGATCGCATCCTCGGCGAAGTGGGATTCGACCAGAAGCTCGACGCGCAGCTGCCGCTCGATCTCGCGTTCGCTGACGAGACCGGCGCCGAGGTCCAACTCGGCCGCTACTTCGGCACGAAGCCGGTCGTCTTGCTCCTCGTCTACTACGAATGCCCGATGCTGTGCACGCTGGTCCTGAACGGCTTCGTGCGCATGCTCCGGGCGCTGTCGCTCGAGCCCGGCGACGACTTCGAGATCGTCACCGTCAGCATCGACCCGCGCGAGACGCCGGAGCTCGCGGAGAGGAAGCGCGCGAAGTACATCGCCGAGTACGGCAAGCCCGAAGCCGCCTCCGGATGGCACTTCCTGACGGGCAGCGAAGCGTCGATCGCGAAACTCGCGAGCACGGTCGGCTTCCGCTTCAAGTTCGACGCCGAGACGAGTCAGTACGCCCACGCCAGCGGCTTCGTGACGCTGACGCCGCAAGGCCGCGTGGCCAAGTACTTCTACGGCGTCGAGTATGCACCGCGCGACGTGCGCTTCGCGCTCGTCGAGTCGTCGTCGGGGCGCATTGGAACGCTCGTCGATCAGGTGCTGCTGCTCTGCTACCACTACGATCCGACGACGGGCAAGTATGGCGTCGCGATCATGACGATCGTGCGTGCGCTCGGGATCCTGACCGTCGGCGCGCTGGTCGGCTTCATCGTCATCATGCTGAGGCGCGAACGAAGCGTGCTGCGTGCGCAGAACGGACGCGCCTAGCGCACCGCCATGTGGGAGAACCTGCCTCTCTTCCCGGACAGCGCCTCCACCCTTTCGGGTGAAGTGGACCGGCTGTACGGATTTCTCGTCGCGGTGAGCGCGTTCTTCTCGCTGCTCATCTGCGGCCTGATCATCGCCTTCGCGCTGAAGTATCGGCGCAAGAACGATGGGCGCGTCGCGGCGCACATCGAGGGTTCGCTCCAACTCGAGCTCCTGTGGACGATCATTCCGTTCGCCGTGATGCTCACCGCGTTCATCGGAGGAGCCTCGCTCTTCGTCCGCATGAATGCGCCGCCCGGTGAGGCCGTCGACATGTACGTCGTCGGCAAGCAATGGATGTGGAA
>JANLUN010000289.1:0-1642 GCA_031363505.1 Planctomycetota bacterium
CGGATCACATCATCACGCTCGTCCAGCAGCCGTACGAGAACTACTTCACACTCGAGGTGTCCGCGCTGACGGGGCTCGTCGAGTACCACGAAGGCATCTTCGTGCGCGCGCCGCCGAAGGAGTCGGACTTCCAGTGAAGCGCGCAAACACCAAGACACGAACGTCGCGCGCGGGCTTCACGCTGGCCGAAGTCGCCGTGACGATCGTGATCGTAGGCATCGGAATGTTGCTCGTTCTGCAGGGTTTGAACACGGCCAAGATGACCGCTGCGCACACGCGCAACTACAAGCTCTCGCGCGAGCTCGCGCTGCTCACGCTCGGACAGATCGCGTCGGGTGAGTTCCGAGAGGACATCGAGAACGGCCTCGTCGGCAGCTACGCCGAAGAGGGCTATCCAGAGTTCACGTACGAGGTGCTCGTCGGCGACGCGACGTTCCGGACGAAGAACGAGAACGGCGAGTTCGACAGTTGGGCGCCGCGCGACGACGAGCTGAGGGACGGCGAGACCGACGAGGAAGCGGAGGAAGCAGAGCAGCCCTTCGAGAAAGTGCGCATCAAGGTCACGAGCCCGCTGATCGGCGAGCTGAAGAACGAGCTCGTGCTCGAGCGCTGGATCCCGTGGAAACAGGTGTACGGCGAGAGCGAAGAAGACGCGGCGACCGCGAACGCGAATGCCAACGCCGGCTCCGCGAGCCCGGGGAGCTCCGGGAGCAATCCATGAGACACCGAACGCTTCCGACCGCGCGCCGTGAGTCGGGATTCACGCTCGTCGAAGTGCTGCTCACGCTCCTCATCATGGGCGGGATCATGTTGTCGCTGACGCAGATCCTCACCGCCGCGCGCACGTCGCGCGACACGATCCACAACATCCAGGAGACGCAGCTCGCCGGCCCCGCGATCCTCGACATGATCGAGCGCGACTTGCGCGGGCTCACCACGTTCGGCCGGCCGCGCACGGAGCAGCTGCGCATCAAGAACCGCGTGATGCTCGGCATGGACGGTGACAGCATCGACTTCGTGACCACGAGCGACACGCTCGGGCAGCACGTGATCGACGACAGATTCGTGCGCGCCGACTGGTGCGAGATCGGCTACCGGTTGCGGCAGAGCCCCGAGTCGGATCAGTTCCTCGAGATCTACCGCCGCGAAGCGTTCGGCGTCGACGAGCAGCCGTTCGAGGGCGGCAACTTCGTGCTGCTCCACGAGCGCGTGAAGAGCTTCGACGTGCAGTGCTTCACCGCCGACGGTCCCGACGAGGACCCCCTCGACGAATGGGGCACGGATCGCGCCGAGGACACAGCCGGTCTGCCGGCGCGCATCGAGATCACGCTCGTGCTCGAGCTCGCTCCGCGCCTCGTGAACGAGCAGCTCCGCATCGCGTCGATCGACCGGCGTACGCTGACGTACAAGCGCGTGCTCCGCATGCCCGAGGGTTTGCGCGTCGAGGAGGATGCGATCCCGATGCCGAAGATTCCCGAAGCTCCGCGTCCGGCACCCGCGGCCCCGGGCGCCCCCGGTGCAGCCGGTGGAGGCAATCCCCCCCCGACGACGGGTGGCGGGTGAGGACGCGGCGACGGGCCGGCGGCAGTTCTCGCCAGGGCTCGGGAAAGGAACTCGAGTCGTAACGGTGCGGTCACCCCCG
>JANLUN010000298.1:0-6825 GCA_031363505.1 Planctomycetota bacterium
CACGACGAGCAGATGGAGGGCGCGATGAGCGCGCTCTCGGCCGGCTGGCGCATGCGCGTGTCGATGGCCAAGGCGCTGCTGGCGAACCCCGACGTCCTCCTGCTCGACGAGCCCACGAACCACCTCGACATCGAATCGATCCTGTGGCTCGAGGGGTTCATCCGCGAGAACGGCGCGGCCGTCCTCATGACGTGTCACGACCGCGACTTCATGAATCGCGCGGTGACGCGGATCATCGACATCGACCAGGGCGAGCTCGTGTCGTACACCGGCAACTACGACTTCTACGATCGCGAGCGTCAGGTCCGCGCAGCGCAGCAATCGGCGCAGTACACGCGGCAGCAAGCGATGCTGAAGAAGGAAGAGCGCTTCATCGAGCGCTTCGAACGCCACGCCGCGAAGGCCGCGCAGGTGCAGTCGCGCGTGAAGAAGCTCGACAAGATCGAGAAGCTCGAACCACCGCGCGTGCGTGTGCTCGAACCGTTCGAGTTCCGCGAGCCGCCGCGCTCGGGCAACGACATCGCGACGCTCGTGGGAGTGTCGAAGCACTACGGCTCGCGCGCGATCTACGACGGATTCGATTTCGAAGTCAGGCGCGGCGAGCGCTGGTGCGTGCTCGGTGTGAACGGCGCCGGCAAGTCGACGCTGCTCAAGATGGTCGCGGGGCACGTGCAGCCGGACGGCGGCGAGGTGCGGCTCGGCGCGTCGCTCAAGATGGGCTACTTCTCGCAGAACGCGCTGGACGTGCTCGACCCGACGATCACGACGTGGGACCAGATCGACCGCGCGTTCCCCACCGCATCGACGCCGTCGAAGCGCAGCCTGCTCGGCGCGTTCGACTTCCCGGGCGACGACATCGACAAGCACATCCGCGTGTTGTCGGGCGGCGAGCGCTCACGATTGATCTTGGCGCAGATGCTGTTCGACCCGCCGAACTTCCTCGTGCTCGACGAGCCGACGAACCACCTCGACCTCGCGACGAAGGAGATGCTCGTGAAGACGCTCGAGGGGTTCTCCGGGACGATGCTGTTCGTGAGCCACGACCGCACGTTCTTAAGGGGGCTGGCGAATCGCGTGCTGGTTCTGCCCGGCGCCGGCGAGAAGGCGAAGCCGAGCGTGTTCCACGACTCGTACGCGAAGTGGGTCGACGCGACCGGGCTCGAGGCGCCCGGCGTGCATCGCTGATTACGAGTCGCGCAGCCGGACCCGCGCATCTGAATGGAATCCGATTCGACGTCGCGGCGGATCGGTCGGTGGTTGTAGCAACGGCGAGATCTTCCGGTAGACGTCCCGCAGCGCGGTGTCGTGCTGGATCAACGTCTCGTCGATCTCGGTCAAGCGTTTGAGCACCGTTCGCCCTTTTAGGACTGCGCGGCGAAGGTGAACGAACGCCCGGACGACGAAGACTGACATCTCGATCGCACGGTCGGATCGCAGAACGTTGGCGACCATGAGCGCGCCATGTTCACTGAAAGCCCAGGGGAGGTGTCTCCGGCCCCCGCGGGTCTCGGAAACCGTCACAACCAGACCGTCCTCCGGTCGCGACAGTTTCACGGCCCGTTTTGAGGTCGCAATTTGCGACCTCAAAGTCGCGAACTCTGCCGGGTCAGCTGGAATGCGAAGTCATCCGGGAAGCGACGGAGGTTGCGTTTGAACGCCTCGTTAAACCGTTTCGTCGCAACCCCGTATATCCGCGCGAGGTCGGCGTCGAGCACGACTCGCTTTCCACGGATCGTTCGAATCAATGGATGCAGCTCGGGGTCCACCGGTCCTGAGACCGTCCTCGCCTACCGCGGTTTCTTCGGTAGTTGGGGGTCGCCTGGACCGGTTCAGGCAACTTGAGGTCGCAAATTGCGACCTCAAGTTGGGCCAAGACGACCCGCTACCGGGTGCCCCAGCAGGCACGCTCGACCGGAGTCTCGCCGCCATCGGAACCGGGCGCGGCCTCCACGAGCCGATTGATTCGTGCTTGCATCTCACGCCACGCGAGTCGGTACGCCCGCTCCGTGCGCACGAACTGCTGGACACTCGCCGGAACCGTGGCGAGGTCGAGCTGGTCTACCTTCGACTGTTCCTCGGGGTTGCCTCTCACAGTGAGCGCGACGCGCCGATCGCCTTCGATCGCGACGAGTCCGCGATAGCAGCCATGAAGGCCTGCGCCGACGCCAGCATGCTCCCACTCGGACATCGCCTCGATCATGTCGCGCACGCACTCCTGCACGAGTTTGGGATCGACGATCGTGCTCGAGAGTCGTTCGTTCATGCCACTCGGCGGTCCCATACGTCGGACGACTCGGCCGTTCGACCACACCGCTGCGATCAGCTGACGCGCAGGTGCCTTCCGAGCATCGCTCCCGCCGAAGCCGCAGTCGTCATAGACAACTAACGCTGCCTCCTCTCCGGTCTTGCAATCAACAAGTCTCGTCGCGCGTCCCTCTGATCCGTCGTGGAATTCGGTCGACTCGCCCAGCCCTGAAGGGAACTGCAGACTCGCGATGCTGTACTCCAGGACACAAGACTCTGGATCACGCTGCGACGCTCGGTCGACGACCGCCGAAATCCCGTCACGCATCGACGCCCACGCCTGGCGGAAGGCGAGCCAGTACGGAGTCGATTCGCTGGCGAGGACATCATCGCGCGACCGATCGTCGAGGGCAGCCACCCCGCCGTTGATGCACACGAGGTCTGCATTGCGCTCGACGGCTTCGTGACAGGTAGCGACTGTAATGCTTCGCTCTCCGTGCCACACCACGAGCATGTGACAGCCGCTGTGCGGTGCAATGAAGGCCTTGTCATCCCATTCGGACAGCGAATCGAAGAGCTCGCGCGCCAGTTGCTGCACTCGCTCCGGTTCGATTTCCGCGGTGGCGAGGGTTTCCTGCAAGCCCTTCGGCGGACCGGTTTGCCAGACGACCTTTCCGTTCGCCCAGCCTGCGGCGATCAGGTGTCGACGCGGTTGAATGGGCTCATTCGGTGGCGCCTCGTACTCGATGAGTACGAAGCACGCCTCGTCGTTCGGCTCACTCTCTTCCTTGCGTGCCGATGATTGCGGAGATTGGCACGAGGCGAACAGCGCGAGCGCGCTCGACCAGGTCACAACGAGCGCTCGACTGACGGGTTTCATGAAGTCGCGTACTCTCGCAATCGTAGCTTGTCGGACTCGAGCGAGATCGCCGTCACCCGCATGCTCGCCACTTCCACTCGCGCGGCTCCCGCAGAATGCGCTCTAGTGGGAGTGCCTTAGATCCTGACGCGGATGCGGTTTCGAGCGTCCCATTGAACTTCGTTCGAGCCGACGCCTAAGCGTCGCGAAGCGCTTTCCCGAATCGAGGGTCGAAACTAAGGTGTCTGTGACATGAAGAGCTCAAAACTCACGAAGCCTGCGACTCGTCAACGCGGCGCGACCGTCGCGCCGGCCAAGAAGACCAAGGCGCCGTCGAAGATGACGGCGTACGCCACCTTCGACTTGTACGTCGCGGGCCAGTCGCCGAAGAACCAGACGCTCATCCGCGCGCTGCGCAAGCTCGTGAAGGCCAAGGCCCCGAAGCTCGAGGAGTTCGTGAAGTGGGGCAACGGATGCTGGGTGAAAGGCAAGGAGCCGATCGCCTACGTGTACTCTGCGCCCGACCTCGTGCAGTTCGGATTCTTCCGCGGCGCTTCGCTCCCTGACCCGCGCGGCCTGCTCGAAGGCAAGGGCGAGTACGTGCGCCACGTCAAGGTGCGCAAGCTCGGCGACATCGACGCGGCAGCGTTCGAGGCACTCCTGCGCGCGGCGACGCGGTGAAGCCTTGAGTGGAGCGAGCCGTCCATGCTCGCTGCGCCGCCAGACGTCGAAGGACTCACCTGCTAGCGGAGCGGGAGAGTTCGCTTTTCCAGAACGTACGGTTGAGGATCGTTCTTCGACGCGGTCTCGACGATTGCCGAAACACTTTCCCGCATCGCCGTCCATGCCTCTCGGAAGTCGATCCCACCCTGCGTTGGTAGACGGGCGACGAGTTCATCGCGCGATTCATCCCCGAGCGCGCTCACGCGTGCTTCGATCGAGGCGCGCACGCTCTGCTCGGCCGTTTCGGGCCAGACGGTGACGCTCGCGGATCGCCCGGCAGCGCGCACTTCGCACATGTAAATGCCAGTTTCGGGGAGGAAGAAAGATCTCTCGTCCCACGCGGACAGCGATTGGTAGAGGTCGAGCGCCAGCTGCTTCACGCACTCGGAGTCGACCACCGCGGTCGCGAACGTTGCCGTCGAATCCTGGTGAGGTGAGGTTTGCCACACGACTCGTCCGTTTTCCAAACCCATCGCGACGATTCGGACGCCCGTCGGAATGGCCCCGCCGAGGTCGGGAACGCGATTCCACGCGTACTCGATGAGCATGAAAGACGTTTCGTTCTCCGCGTCGTCATCACACCGCTCGCATTGGATGTCGCTCTCGCCACGAGTGATCCCCGTGTCCGGATCGCCCGCCGTGGTCCCTGGCGCGCCGCAAGCGACGAGCAGCGTCAGCGCAGCGCTCACCAGGCGGTACCCGATCCACGTGAAAGTCACACGGCCACTCGCATTGGCAACGAAGATTGAGCGAAAGAAGGGCACGGTGCTCACTCTCACTTCGATACCACACCAGGTCAACCGGGCCCCACCCGTGCGCTACATGAGCGTGGCACTAGCGCGGTGAGCTCGGGGCGGCGTCGGCTGGACTCGTGGACACGAAGCGCTCGATCAATTTCTCCAGCGTGCGGCGCGCATCCGCGGCCCGCACCGTGTCGCCACGTGCGACGAGCAGCTCGAGGCGCTCGCGCGCGAGATCGATGCTGCTCGGGTCGCCCCGCAGGGCACGCAGCTCGGAGAGTTGCGCGAGGCAACGCTCCGTGTCGTTCCCTGAAAGCCCGCGCGTGTTGCGCGACAGCTCCAGCGCGCGCGTCGCGTGCCGCTCCGCCGGCTCGAGCTGTCCGGGAGCGCGCTCCAACCGAGCGAGCGACATGCGCAAACGTGCTTCGGCTTCGGGCTGGTCCGCGAGCCCGGTCAACTGGGCGTCGGTTTCCGACACGAGCTTCGAGAGCTCATCGCTTGCGACCGCGCTTGCGCCGATCCGTTCCAGCAAGTCCGCGAGCAGGTTCGTCGAACTCACCGCGCTCGCGTGCGCGCGCCACGCGACGCTCTCGCTGTCCATGACGCGCCGCAAGCTCCGCTGCGTGCCGATCCACGTTCCGAGCAGCACGAGCACCACCGCGGCGCACGCGCTCATCGTCCATGGATGCCGTCTCGCGAAGCTCGTTGCGCGGCGGATCCACGGCTCGGATCGCGAGAGGAGCGGCCGATGCTCGAGGAAGCACACCACGTCCTGCGCCAAGTGCTCGGCCGACGCGTAACGATCGCCAGGACGCAGCGCGAGCGCGCGCTCCAAGATCGCAGCGACGTCGGCGGGCGGCACGGGCCGACCGCCGAGCTGCGCCGCGTCGCGTGGACTGCGGCGACGACCGGCAGCGACGGCGCGCTCGAGCGCATCGCGCTGCGAGCTCGGTTCGGCGTACGGACTCGCGCCGGTCACCAATTGGAAGAGCAGCACGCCGAGCGAATACACGTCCGTCGCGGTCGTGATCGACTCGCCGCGGATCTGCTCCGGGCTCGCGTACGCAGGCGTCAGCGGCCCGCGGCCGAACTGATCGGTCCACAGTGGGTCGCGTGCCGGATCGAGCAGCTTCGCGACGCCGAAATCGAGCACCTTCGGATGACCGCCCGCGTCGACGAGGATGTTCGAAGGCTTCAGGTCGCGGTGCACGACGAGGTGCCGGTGCGCGTGGTGTACCGCGCGGCACACGCTCACAAAGAGCCGCAGGCGCGCCGCGAGATCGAGTTTCGCGCGATCGCAATGCACGTCGATCGGCTCGCCCGCCACGTATTCGGTGAGCAGATACGGCCGGCCGTCGTCGAGATGTCCCGCGCCGAGCACGCGGATGACACCTGGATGGTCGAGACCGGTGAGCGTCTCGCGCTCTTGCTCGAATCGTTTGGCGAACCCCGGCGAGCACGCTTCGGACTTCAGGACCTTCACGGCGACGCTGCCCGCTCCGTCGGCGCGATCCACCGTCGCGGCGCCGCCCTCGGCGCGATAGACCGTCGCAGAGCCGCCTTCGCCGATCACTTCCACCAAGCGATACCCGGCGACCTCGCTGCCGATCGCCGCGTGCGGCTCGCGATGCCGAAGCCACGCGGTGTGCAGCGTCGGCGCGTCGCTGTCGAGGAGCGCGTCGTCCGTCTCATCGGCGGCGAGTAGCGCGCGCAACTCGTGCACGGCTTCCGCATCCCGAGGTTCGTGAGCGCGGAGCCAGCGCTCACGCTCCATCGGCGTCAACGCGCGCAGGCGCTCGAACTCGTGCCGTGTCCGGGTCCAAGTGTCAGCGTTCACCGCTAGCCTCCGCTTTGATCACGCGCCTCGCCGTTCTCGTCCGCTTCGATTGCTCGCTTCAAGTACGCGCGCGCGGTGCGCCAATCGCGTTGGACGCTCGCGGTCGAGGTTCCCATCGTGCGCGCGACGGCTTCGATCTCGAGCCCTAACAAGAAGCGCAGCTCGACGATCCGCGCGAGCTCTGGATCGACGCGTTCCAAGCGCTCGAGCGCGCACTCGAGCGCGAGCACGCGCAGCTCGAGCCGTGGAACGTCCGCGCTCTGGGGTACCACTTCGTCCGTCGGAAGCGATTCACGGTGGAGCCTGCGGCGGGCGGCGTCGATCAGGATGCGTCGCATGACCGTCGCGGCCAGCGCGAGGTACTCGCTGCGATCCTCGCAATCGATCGGGGATTGCTCGAGGCGCAGGAACACCTCGTGCAC
>JANLUN010000303.1:0-3838 GCA_031363505.1 Planctomycetota bacterium
GACGACGACTTGGATCGGCGCGAAGCGATCACCGAACACGTGCAGGCGCACGGTGTGCGTCCCGACCGTCTTGATCGGCGCGTCGAGGCGCACGTCCTTCTCGTGGAACGTGTGTCCTCCCGCAGCGAGGAGCTCGACGAGCGTGACCGCGTTCACGGAACCGTACAGGTGTCCGCTCTCGTCGGCCTTGCCGCGCGTCGTGAGGACGATGCCGGACACCGCGGTGATGCGGGCATCGATCTCGGCGTTGCGCAACGCTTCCTCGGCATCGAGCTTCGTGCGACGGCGCTCCATCGCGCGCTTGTTGTCGTCGTTCGCCGCGACGGCGATCCGGCGCGGCAGCAAGTAGTTCCGTGCGTAACCCGGCGTGACGCGGACCACGTCGCCGCAGCGGCCGAGATCCTTCACGTTGTCGCGCAGTAGCACTTCGACTTTTTGTGACATGAGACGTTCTCCTGCGCTAGGCGACGAAGGGCAATAGCGCCAAGTGGCGCGACCGCTTGACGGCTTGCTTCAATTCCTTCTGACACTGAGCGCAGTAGCCCGTTCGCTTGCGCGAGAGGATCTGTCCGTGCGCCGTGAGGAAGCGGCGCAAGTTCGCGACGTCCTTGTAGTCGAGATGCGGATCGTCACAGAACTTTCCGCTGATCGGAGGGGGCGGGGGTCTTCGGGGGTGCACCATGGATCAAGCCTCCGTCGTGGAAGCGCGTGCTTCCGGTCGTCGCCCGCGGGGGCGTGAGTCTTCGCCTTCGTCGTCCTCGAGCGCCAGCGCGTCGAGATCCGGCACCACGAACTCTCCGTCGTCGCGACGTCGTTGCGGCGCGACCGGTTGCGGCTCGACGGCGTCGTCCGGCGGCGGCGGCGGCACGGTGAAGTCCGCGGCTTGCTCCGCGGCGGCGAGCTCGGCCTCACCGGCCGGGATTCCTTCGCACGAGAGCATCAGGTAGCGGAGCACCGACTCCGAGAGATCGAAGTCGCGGCGCATCGCCGCGACGTGCTCGTTCCCCATCTCGTAGTAGCAGAGGAGGAACGTCGCGCGGTTCTTGCGCTTCACAGTGTAGGCGAGCTTGCGCTCGTCCCACCGGCGCGCGGAGACAATCGTCGCGCCGTGCTTCACCAGAGTCTCGGTCACGCGCGCTTTCGCTTGCGGCCAACCCTCCCGCACCACCTGGTTGTCGAGGAGGAACATACCTTCGTACAGACGTGTCAAACCTTACTCCTTGTCCTGTGTGATGCGGGTGGAGCCACCAGGCTCCTGTCCCTGATTCCAGCGGCTGTGGAACCGCGTCATGCAACCTTGGATGTCCCCGGTCTCGAGCCAAGCGAGAGCGGCCTCGGCGGCTTCCGCCACCGAGATCTCGATCTCGACTCGCTCTGCGTCCGTGAACGGCTCCAGGACATGGCGCGCCGCGTCGGTTCTCGCCGCACCGATCCCCACGCGAAGGCGCGGGAAACGGTCGGTCGCGAGAGTTTCCACGATCGAACGCATGCCGTTGTGCGTGCCGCTCCCACCGTGAGGTCGGATGCGCAGGCCGCCGAGCGGCAGATCGAAATCGTCGTACACGACGAAGACGTCCGCCGGATCGAGCGCGAGCCAGCGCACGAGAGCGTGCACCACCTCCCCCGAGCGATTCATGTACGTCCCCGGCTTCACGAAGAGCGCGTCGAGCTTCGTCGAGCGCGCGCATTGCAACGCACGTGGACCGTCGTAACCTTCGAGCGAGTTGGCAGGCTGAAAGAGCAACCCCTGCGTCTTGGCGATGCGGTCGAGGACTAAGAACCCGACGTTGTGTCGCGTCCACTCGTACTCGGGACCGGGGTTGCCGAGTCCGATGACGAGCCTCACCACTGCGAAGTACCCAGGGTCGTGAACGGATCGCGAACGCGCTCCATCCACGGTCCCCGCCGACTGCGGGGGCCGAGCATTCTATCGGGGGGGATTCGCCGCGCAAGCCGACGTCCCCACCGCCCTTCTCTGGACAGAGCGGCGGGGACGTGCGCGCGGATCACTCCTTCGCGGGCTTGCCGGGCTTGGCGTCGCCCTTCGCATCGGGCTTGGCGCCAGCCTTCGCATCGGGCTTGGCACCAGCCTTCGCGTCCGCCGCCGGGGCCGCGACCGTCGACGCGGCGTCTGCCGCCGCCGGAACGGGCGTCTCTTCGATGACCTTCTGGATCACGGCGTTCGCGATCTTGGTCTCGGGTGCGGTGACCAGTTCGACACCCTCCGGGATCACGAGCTCGCGGGCGTAGATCACGCCGCCCGGCATCAGGTGGCTGACCGGCACTTCGATGCTGTCGGGAATCTGCGTCGGGATCGCGCGGATCTTGACGTGCGTCACGAGGTGGTTCAGCAAGCCGCCCTTCGGGTGCCCCACGAATTCCAGCTCGACGTCCGCGTCCGTCTTGACGTCCAGGCGGACGCGCTTGAAGTCGATGTGGATGATCGCGTCGCCGAACGTGTCCCACTGCAGCTCGCGCACGAGCGCGTGCTGGCTCTTGCCGTCGAGCTGGATGTCGTACACGTGCGTGTGGCGACGGCGCGTCGCCATGAACATGTGGCCGTCGATGTGGAAATCGACGTGCGGGTTCGATTCATCGGACGGCAGGCTGGCCGGGATACGACCGGACGCGCGCAGTTTGCGCGCGTGTCGACTGCCGACCTTCGCGCGCGCTTCGGCTTTCAATGCTTCTGTGTTCTTCATAGGACTCTTCGCCGTGGATTCGCCCGCGCGAGCGCGGACCGATGGATCGCCCGCGCTACGCGCGGGCTTAGGCAGGACACTCTTCAAAAAGGGAGCTCACCGACTCATTGCGGTGAATGTTCATGATCGCGCGAGCGAGGAGCGGCGCGACCGAGACGACTTCGACTCGACGCGGAGCTCCATCGCGGAGCGGGATCGAATCGGT
This sequence comes from Planctomycetota bacterium, assembly GCA_031363505.1. GTDB lineage: Bacteria > Planctomycetota > UBA1135 > UBA1135 > JANLUN01. The sequence goes on from JANLUN010000303.1 coordinate 2,908, forward strand.
GATCAGGATTTTGTCGATCGGGGCGGAGTCGAGCCGCTCGACGGCCGGCCCGCACAGCACGGCGTGCGTCACCGCGATCACGATCTGCTTCGCGCCGTTGGCGCGCAGGATGCGCGACGCTTCGGAGATCGAGCCGCCGGTCGAGATCATGTCGTCGACGACGATCACGTTGCGGCCTTCGACGTCGCCAATGACGTGCTCCACGGCGATCTGGGATCCCGAGATGCGGCGCTTGTCGACGATCGCGAGGTCGGCGTTGTCGAGCGCCTTGGCGTACGCGCGCGCCATTTTTATGCCGCCGACATCAGGGGAAACGATCACCGGGCGCTCGATGTTGAGCTTGCGCACCGCGTCGAGAAGCACCGGCTTCGCGTAGAGGTGGTCGACTGGGATGTCGTAGAAGCCCTGGATCTGCGCGGCGTGCATGTCGAGCGTGAGCAGCCGGTCCGCGCCGCAGTTGACGAGCGTGTTCGCGACGACCTTGGCGCTGATCGGCACGCGGCCTTCGTCCTTGCGATCCTTGCGCGCGTAGCCGTAGTACGGCAGCACCGCGGTGATTCGTCCCGCGCTCGAGCGACGCAAGCAATCGAGCAGGAGCAGGAGCTCGACCCAGTTCTCGTTGACCGGCGGACACGTCGGTTGGATCAGGAAGCAATCCGTCCCGCGCAGGTCGTCGTTGACCTTGATGTCGATCTCGCCGTCAGGAAAGCGGCCGACGTACGCGGCCGCGAGTGGCATGTCGAGGTGCCGCGCGATCGCTTGCGCGAGCGCGAGGTGAGCGTTGCCGGCGATGAGCGTGATCTTCTCGCTATAGGAGGGCACGGAGGATCTCCGAGGTCAGTGGGCCTTCTTCGAGGAGGGCTTCGGCTTGTGAGCCGGATCCGCGGATGCGGCATGTTCTTTCGAGCTCTTCGTCAGCCGGCGCGCGGGC
>JANLUN010000393.1:0-1842 GCA_031363505.1 Planctomycetota bacterium
ACGTCGCGATCGCGACCGTGTGCGACGTCGTGCCGCTCGTCGACGAGAACCGTGTGCTGGCGCGCTTTGGACTTCGCTCGCTTGCGAACACGTCGAACCCGGGGCTGAGAGCGCTTCTCTCGGTCGCCAAGATCGGCGGCGGCGCGAAACTCGAAGCCGACGACGTCGCGTACAAGGTCGGCCCGCGCATCAACGCGTCCGGACGACTCGGCAGCGCACAGAAGGCCGTCGAGCTCCTGCTCGCATCCGACGGCGCGCGCGCAGCACAACTTGCGGCCGAGCTCGACCAGCTCAACGAGGATCGCAAACGCATCGAGGTCGAGCTCGTCGCCCTGGCGCGTGCACAAGCCGAGCTCTACGCCGACCGCGACGCGCATCCGGTGCTCGTCCTCGCCGGCCAGGGTTGGCACCAAGGCGTCGTCGGCATCGTCGCCGCGCGCATGGTGCAGCGCTTCGATCGCCCCGCGCTCGTGATCGGTCTCGACGGCGACAAAGGGCGCGGCAGCGCGCGCTCAGCGCACGGCTTCGACATCCTCGACGCGCTCCACGGCGGCGCGCCGCACATGATCAAGTACGGCGGTCACGCGCAGGCCGCCGGTTGCGAGGTGCGCGCGTGCGACGTCGATGCGCTGCGCGACGCCGTGTGCGCGCGCGCGAGGGAGAAGCTCGCGCTCGCGCCGTTCGCGGCCTCCGACGTGTGGATCGACAGCGACGTGTCGCTGAACCAGATGAGCGACGGGCTGATGCGCGAGATCGATCGCTTGCGTCCGTTCGGCGAGAAGAACGAGCGCCCGCTCCTCTACTCCGGTGACGTGCGGCTGGCCGAGCCCGCGCGCACCGTGGGTGCCGACGGCACGCACATGATGCTCCTCTTGCGGCAAGGCTCGCGCGTGATGAAGGCGATGGCGTTCGGCATGGCGCACCGAGCGAGCGAGCTCGCGATGGGCAAGCCCGTGCACGCCGTCTACACGCCCAAGTGGAACGTGTTCCGCGGCGAGACGAACCTCGAGCTCGAGATCATCGACTTCCAGAGCGGCGAACGTCCGGCGATCGACTAGCCCGATCGACTAGCTCGATCGACGCGCGGAGCGGCCCGAGCGCGGGGGCTCGCGCTTCGGCGGCGACGGCGGCTCGGCGGAGCCCGTCTCCGCGCGGCCGGGCGACGTAGCGCCAGTGAGCGGCAAGCTCGCGGCAGCACGCGTCCCGCCACCCGGAGGCTGTGCCATCTCGAGACTGCCTCCGAGTTCGGAGATGCGTTCGCGCAGCGCCAGGAGGCCGAATCCGCGGCCTTCGGAGTCGGATCGGAAGCCGACGCCGGCGTCCTCGACGATCACGCGCGCCATGCCGCCGTCGCACCGGATCGAAACGCGCGCCGTTCGGACGCCCGCGTGCTTGGCGACGTTGATCAGGAATTCGCGCATCGCGCGGTAGAGCGACACGCTCGCGGTCTCCTCGAGCAGCAGCTCCTCGAGCTCGCCGAACTCCACGACGAGCCCGTAGCGCAGCTTGAGATCCTCGGCGAGCCACTGCGCCGCGGCCCGCAGGCCGAGATCGTGCAGCAGCGGTGGACTGAGCTCGAAGCTCAGGGTCGACACGCTCTTGCTCGTCTGCGTGAGGATCTCCTGGATCTCGCGCAGGGGGGCGAGCTGGGCCGGCGAAGCACCTCTCAACTCGCGCAGCTTGAGCCACGCCAGGGAGAGCAACTGGCCGGGGCCGTCGTGCAGAGCCGAGGCGAGCTTGCGACGCTCGCGTTGCTCGGCCAGCGTCACTTGCGTGGCTGCCGAGCGCAAGGAGCGTTCGGCCCTGCGCAACTCCGTGACGTCGAGGACAGCCAGGCGCATT
>JANLUN010000485.1:0-13884 GCA_031363505.1 Planctomycetota bacterium
CTCGACTGCGCGGGCCTGACGCCCGTGCTCGAGTCGCCACACGCCGCGAGGGCGAGCGAAATCACGACGAGCCATGGCTGCGCGACGCGTGACGCCGCACGCTGCATGAAAGTCTTGTTCATCGACGAATACCTCCCGCAGGAAATGCTGGGGATCATGTGGCTCTCGCGCGCCATCAAGGACGCGGGTCACGACGCGAAGGCGCTGTTCGTCCCCGACAAGAATTGGCTCGAGAAGCTGCGCGAGTACAACCCCGATGTCGTGTGCTACTCGGTCACGACGGGCATGCACCTCTACCTGGCGGAGATCAACCGCAAGGTGAAGCAGGCGCTGCCGCACGTGCTCTCCGTATTCGGCGGACCGCACGCGACGTTCAGCCCCGAATACGTCGAGACCGACGGCATCGACGCGATCTGCCGCGGCGAAGGTGAGCAATCGATCGTCGAGCTCCTCGACCGGCTGCGCGACGGACAGGACTACCACGACGTCCGCAACTTCTGGTTCAAGCGCAAGGACAACGGCGAGATCGTCAAGAACGAGCAGCGACCGCTCGTGAAGGATCTCGACTCGCTGGGCTTTCCAGACCGCGACGTGGTGTACGACGCCGGCGCGATCTACCGCGACAGTGACCGCAAGGTGTTCGTCAGCCAGCGCGGGTGCCCGATGCCCTGCAGCTTCTGCTTCCACCACGCGATGAAGAAGAAGATCTACAACTCGCGCGACAGCGAGTACGTCCGCAAGCGCACGGTGACGCACCTGATCGACGAGATCCAAGAGGTGCGCAAGAAGTACAACCTGAAGTTCGTCCACTTCGTCGACGACATCTTCAACCTGCGCAACGACTGGCTCGAGGAGTTCGCGGAGCGCTATCCCAAGGAAGTGGGTCTGCCGTTCGACGTCATCTTGATGGCGAACATGACGACGGAGCACCACATCGAGCTCCTGAAGAAGGCCGGGTGCGTGTACGCGCGCGTCGCCTTCGAAGCCGCGAGCGATCACGTCCGCAACGCCGTGTTCAAGAAGAACACGACGAAGCAGCAGCTGCGTGACGCGGCCGGTTGGATCCGCAAGCACGGCATACGTCTCGGGTCACTCAACATCCTCGGCGGTCCCGGCGGCACGCTCGAAGACGAGTTCGACACGATGCGCCTCAACATCGAGTGCAAAGTCGACCACCCGATGGTCTCGCTCATGCAGCCGTACCCGATGTTCGACATCAACGAGACGACGACCGAGATGGGCTACGCGATCGCGAGCCTCGACGAGTTCCCGGACAACTTCCGCCGCACGGCGCCGAGGCTGTCCGAGCACCGCCACCAGCTCGAGCACCTGCACAAGCTCTTCCCGCTCGCGGTGCGCAATCCCTGGCTGATGAAGTTCCTGCCGACGCTGATCAAGCCCAAGTGGATGTACCGGCCGTACCTCGTGCTCTTCATGCTGCACGCCGAGTACCTCGTCGCCGAGCAAGCGAAGATCTACTCGAACGCGCAGGGTCTATACGGCCCGCGCTACTGGACGGCGGTCGATTTCGTGCACCGTCTCTCGACGAAGGGCGTGTTGCGCACGTACCAGGTGCTGTTCGCGAAGTTCTTCAACCGCTTCTCGAATACCGGCAAGCAGATCCAGATCAGCTTGCAGATGGGCGACGAGCGCGTGGTCGCGCACATGGACTAGGCGACGCGCGGCCGTTGCCGCGGTAGCGTGGTCCGCATGATCGGGGCGCTCGACAAGCGTTTCACGCAGCGTGCGGCGTCACGCGTCGCGCAGCCATGGCTCGTCGTGATTTCGCTCGCCCTCGCGGCGTGTGGCGACTCGAGCACGGGCGTCAGGCCCGCGCAGTCGAGTGCGAGCGCGCACGCAACCGCTGCCGCGCCCTCTTCGCCGCTACGGCCGTTGCGCACGGCACCTCCGGGCATGGTGTGGATCCCGGCGGGCGAGTTCCTGATGGGCGGAAACGATCCACTCGCGCGCGCGGACGAACTCCCACGTCACAAAGTGCGCGTCGACGGTTTCTTCATGGACGAGACGGAGGTCACGAACGAGGAGTTCACGCGCTTCGTCAATGAGACCGGTTACGTCACGACCGCGGAGCAGAAGCCCGACTGGGAGGAGCTCAAGAAGCAGCTCCCACCTGGCACGCCCAAGCCAGATGACTCGCTGCTCGTGCCCGCATCCCTCGTGTTCACACCGCCGAACCACCCCGTGCGTCTCGACGATGTGGCGCAGTGGTGGAGTTGGGTCCCCGGTGCGAATTGGAAGCATCCACACGGCCCCGAAAGCTCGATCGCCGGCCACGAGCGTGATCCAGTCGTCCATGTGTCGTGGGACGATGCCGTCGCGTTCACCAAGTGGGCCGGCAAGCGCTTGCCGACCGAAGCGGAATGGGAATGGGCCGCGCGTGGCGGGCTCGCAGATCGCACGCATCCGTGGGGCGACGAGCCGATTGAAGCAGGCGAGTCGGGCGAAGCGGCACAGCTCAGGGCCAACGTCTGGCAAGGCCACTTCCCGGACGAGAACACGCTGCGCGACGGATTCTACGGCGTCGCGCCGGTGCGCTCGTTCGCGCCGAACGGCTACGGGCTCTTCGACATGGCCGGCAACGTGTGGGAGTGGTGCTCGGATTGGTATCGCGCCGACTACTACGCAACGGCGAATCGTCCGACCAGCGTCGCGAACCCGGTGGGTCCGGCGGACAGCCTCGATCCGCAAGATCCGCACACGCCGAAGCGCGTTCACCGCGGTGGTTCGTTCCTGTGCCACGAGGTGTACTGCGCGAGCTACCGCGTGTCCGCGCGCATGAAGTCGAGCCCGGACTCGGGCCTAGGTCACTGCGGGTTTCGCTGCGTGATTCCGGGTTCGGATCGTTAGAGCGAGCGGCGGCGTGGGCACGCGCGATCGCTCGAACGCGGAACCCGTCGTGATACGCTCAGCCGCGCCCACGCAGCGCGGATGAATCGCGGCGAGATCTCGACCGCGAGCTGCCATGCCCTCGACCACATCAGCCGACGAAGTCCTCGCCGCTCCGCGCCCGCGCGCGATCGTCGCATGGGCCACGCTCGCCCTCGCGACGGCGACCGCGCTGATCGCGCTGCGCGTGACCGCGTTGCTCGTGATGTTCTGCGTCTATAGAGCGGAACCGGTCGAGTCCACGATCACGCGGATTGCGGCCACGTTCGGTTTTGCGGTGCCCTTCGCGATGGCCGCCGGTGCCGTGGCAGCGGGAATCGCGCTGTCGGCCGCGATGCGCAGCGTGGCTGAGAACGGGCTGCGCGGAGGTCGCCCGCGCTTCCCACGGCTAGCCCTCGCGATCGCCGCGATCAGCGTGCTGTTCCTGGCCGTGTTATCAGGCTGGCCGCTCGACGTTCCCGAGCACATCCCCGTTCCAAGCGACCCACGCGGTCGCGCCGGGCTGCTCCGTCTCGCGGCGCTGGCAATCGTCGGTGCGTGCGCGCTCACCTGGATTGCGCACGGCGTCTACCGCGGACGCGCGCTCGCGCGAGTCTTCGAACGCCGCGGCCTGCTCGTCGCCGCCGCCGCGCTTCTCTTTTTTCTTCCGGGCGGTTTCTGGGCGCGCGCGGTTTCCCTGCGCGCCACGCGCATCGTGCGCGAGAACGTGCGCGAGCTGCTCTTCGAGGACGGCGCATGGACGGTCGAGGATCGACATCCCGAGCGCGAACCGTACGTCGACGTGCTCACGCCGACGAGGAACTACCTCGTCGACGGAGGAGATCTACCATCGCTCATCATGCCGCCGCCGGCGCGCGTGCAGTTTCGCGTGCGGCCCGAGGATGGACCGGTGAGCTTGCGCGCCAGCGCGGGCCTGCGCTTCCGCCAGTACGACTTCAGCCCCGATTGCGCCGTCGGCTTTCGCATCGAGGTCAACGGCGCGCCGGTCTTCAACGACGTCATCCGCATCGTCAAGCCGGACGGCGAAGCGCAACGCGCGTGGCGGCACATCGGCGGAGCGGTCGGCATACCGCTGCGGCCCGGCGACGTCGTGAGCTTGTCGACGACGCTCGTGACGCCGGAGATCCCGCGCGCGAGTTGGCCGGTGATCAGCGCCGGTTTCGGAAAGCTCCGCCTCGAGCGCAAGGTGTCGCGCACTCGTCAGCGCGCCAGCGGCGCGGCACCGAACATCGTGCTCATCGTGATGGACACGCTGCGCACGGATCATGTGTCGTGCTACGGACATCCGCTGCCGACGACACCCGCGCTCGATCGATTGGCCGCGCGCGGGATCTTGTACGAGCAGGCGTACGCGGCGTCTAGTTGGACCTGGCCTTCGACCGCTTCGATCCTCACCGGAATTTCGCCAGCGGCGCACGGCGTGGTCGACGACTTCGCGTGCCACCTGAGCAGCGGTCTCGAGACGCTCGCGGAGGCGCTGGCGGCCCGCGGATACGTCACCGGAGCGTTCTCCTGCAACCCATTGGTCGGGCCGAACACGCACTTCGATCAGGGCTTCGAGACTATGGATGCCTCGGCCTACAGCTTCCGCAAGTCGGATGTCGTGTTGCCGGGCATCGTGAGTTGGCTGCGCGACCAAGCTCCGTACCGCTTCTTCCTCTATCTCCACCTCGTCGATCCGCACATGCCGCACATCGCACGCGCGGAGGCGCGCGCGCTCGTCGGAGGGGAGGAGCCTGCGAACTTCACCGAAGCACTCGTCACTTCGTACGTGTCGAAGCTCGAAGCCGGCGAGGGACACACGGCGGAGGGCGAGTCGCGTCCCGAGCTCGTGATTCCTCCCGACCATCAGCGCTGGTTGGAACAGTCGTACACGGCGTCCGTCGCGACGTGCGATTACTACGTCGGCCGCGTGCTCGACGAGCTCACCGCGCTCGGACTCGACGAGAACACGCTCATCGCGTTCACGAGCGATCACGGCGAGGAGTTCCTGGACCACGGTCTCCTCGCGCACGGGCAGAGCGTGTACGAGGAGCTCGTCCACGTTCCGTTGATCCTGGCGGGCTCGGGGATATCGCAGCGCGGCGTGCGCAGCGACGCGATCGTGTCGAATCGCCATCTCGCACCGACGCTCGCGCGCGCCGGAGGTGCGACATTGGCGCAAAGCGAGGAGCCGCTCGATCTGATCCGTCCGTTCCCGCCGATCTCGGAGCCCGTGTTCTTCTCGACGATGCACGGGTGGTGGAACGGGCGCCGCGAACGCTTGCAGATCGACGGAATTCGCGATGGGCCGTGGGTGCTGCACTACGCGCCGGCCGGACGGCCGTGGGGCGCGGCCTGGGAATCGGATCCGGGTGAAGGCGACATGCGGCTCTTCGATCTCTCGACGGATCCGAAGCAGTTGCGCGACCTCAGCAGGGATCAGCCGGAAGTCGCTCGCGAGTTGCGCGCTCGACTCATCGATCACGTCCGTTCGGCGAGCGAAAAGAAGCCGGCGCGCGTGCTGGGTGCGGGGAGCGCCACGATGGACATGCTTCGCAACGTCGGCTACGTCGGGGGCGACGAAGGCGATCCCGATGCGCACGAGCCGCCGCCGGAGAAGCCGGAGAGCGAGCCGCGCTGAGGCGCGTCTAGTTGCCCCTGGGCGCATCGAGCAGCGCGGAGTCACGGCGCCCACACCGAGTCTCGGTGAGCATGCCGAGGAACACTGAGTCGCATCGCAGCGGCTCGTTCTGCACCGGTGCGCTGCGTGCCGCCGGCGGAACAGGCTGTGCCACTCGCGGAACAGGGATCGGTGCAACGCGCGAGGATCTCGCGTATGTTGATCGTCGGCGCGTCTACTTCGTCGAACTTCTGCTAACTGCAGCGTTCATTCCGCGCGAATTGGAAGTTACGATGAAGGACGCATGAAACGGCGCGACGAGCAAGCCATGACCGACACAGACAAGAAACGCATCCGGCGGAGTGAAGAGCAACTGATCCAGGATCTCGAGTCGAAGATCGCGGAGATCAAGGCACGAGCCGAGCGAAAGAAGCTGAAGCGCGACCCGGCCGTGCGGCACGTCGTCGCGGCTGTGCGCTCGATCGACAAGGCGCTCGCGGAAACGCAAGACCGCGCGCTGCGCACCGAACTCGACGGGGCACGCGCGAGTCTGAGCGCGTGCCTTGCGTTGAATGGTGTCGCGCCGAAGGGCGGAAGCGGCGTGCTCACCCCGCGCCCCCGACGCACGGTGGAGGACGGCACGCTCCTCGAGCACGTCCATAAGCACCCCGGTCAACGCGGTGAGCAGATCGCTGCAGCGCTCGGGACTGACACGAAGAGCATGCGCCCCGTGATGCGACGCCTGATCGACGATCGCAAAGTGAAGACGCGTGGCGAGCGGCGCGGCATGGTGTACCTGCCGGCGTAGAGACGGGCGCTCCCCCAGGCGCGTCGGAGCTCCTCGAGAAATCTCGTACTTGTTCCGCGCGGGAGGCGCAGCGGCGCTCTTATCGGGCAATGGGCGAGTTCTCTACCCTGTGCGAAATCACAGAAGGTGACGGATGTCCCCGCGCCAACTTCGTGTCTCGTTCAGTCTGGCGGGCGTTTTCGCGACCTCGGCTTTTGGAGACGTGATCGTCGTGCCGTCGGGCAGTCCCGCAAACGCGATCGCGACAGCCGTCGCAGCTGCAGTCGATGGTGATCTGATCCTCGTTCAGGCAGGTGACTACTCGGGATTCGTCATCAACGGCAAAGGCATCAGCGTGGTTGCCGATGCGCGCACCAACGTGCACATCACGGACGAGATCGGCGTGATCAATGTCCCGGACGCGAGTCCGCGGGCTCTAGCGGATGAACAGGCGTCCGCGGGCCGAAGCACGTCGGTGGATCGACAGATGTGGTTGCTCGAAGGACGCAATGCGTGTGATCGAGGGGATGCGGAATGCACTGACAGGGAGTGCAATACGAATTGAATCGATGGCCGTATTCGCTCGCGAAGTCGCGACCAAACTCGGCGTGACATATTCGAGCCGCCGGGCTAACGGCGAAATGAAGATTCCCACACTGCTCTGGCGTTTCGTCTTCGTGACGCTCGCTTCGATTCCCGCTCGCGCTCAGATTCAAGTGGATTGGTCGCAGACGTACGCGACGCCGCTCATCGACTTCGCGTCGGTGGCGAAGGTCGACCCCGCCGGAAATGTCTACGTCGCCGGACGCGGCAACGGCGCGATCAACAACCAAGGCGGGCACGCATTCATCGCGGCGTGGAGCTCGACGGGCGCGTCGCTGTGGACGAAGACGTTCGACTCGGCGCTCGGTAGTGCCGAGTATCCGGGCGCGATCGCCTTCGACGGCGCTGGCGGGCTCTACGTCGCTGGAAGCGCTGCCGCCACGACGTTCGGCGTGTACGGGGGATTCTTGCTCCGACTCGATGCGAGCGGCGCGATCACGTGGTCCGTCGACGATGCGGCGACGTCGAGCTCATCGGCCGGCAAGGCGATCGTCGTCGACGCGCAAGGTACTGTGATCGTCGGCGCCGGAGTGCCGGGCACGTCGGGAGCGCTCGCGATCAACGGGTACACGCCCGCGGGCGCGCTCGCGTGGCAGGCCACGTACACGGGATCGATGGGCGGCATCGCCGAGGTCGCCGATCTCGCGCTCGGTGCTAACGGCGAGATCGTCGTCATCGCTACCGCGAACGTGAACGTGCCGGGAGCGCACGTTCCCGTACTCATCCGGCTTGCGAGCAACGGCGCGGTTCTTCAGACGCTCGAGATCACCACGCCGGAGCTCCAGGTCGGCGCTGGTGTGAACGTCGAAGTGGATTCGAACGGTCGGATCTTCGCCGCCGTCAACGGTCGCGCATCCGGCGTGAACGTCGATGCATTGATGCTCCTCTGCTTCACACCGCAAGGGTCGCTGTCCTGGTTGCGTTCCATTACCGGCCCGCAGCAGCCGTTCGGCGGGGGAGCGTACGCGCAGGATCTCGCGCTCGATTCGTTCGGACGGACGATCGTCACAGGCGGTCGCGCTCAGGGAAGCTCCGGCGTAGCGCTCTTGATCGCTGCGTACGACGCGAATGGGAGTCAGGAGTGGCAATCGATCAGCGGCAATATCCTCGAGACGCCCGGCGGACATTGGTGGAACCAACCGTCGCGACTCTTGCTCGACGTGAGCGGCGAATCCACGGTCGTCGGGAGCTATTCGCCGGCGCTCGCCGACACGGTGGGCGATGCGTACGCGTTCGCGGTCGATTCGACCGGCGTGAAGCGCTACGCGAAAACCTACGGGTTCCCGCCGATGCCTAGTGGGAGTTCGATGGACCGCGGGGTGAGCGGTGCGATCGGCAACGGGCAGTCGTTCGTGATCGTCGGTCTGGCACAGACGTCGAGCAACAACTCGACAGGGTTCGACGCGTTCGTCGCGCACTTCACGCGCACCGCGAGCGGGTTCTGCTTCGGCGACGGCGCGATCGCCGCGTGCCCGTGCGGCAACGCGAGCACACCGATCGAGCGCTCGGGTTGCGCGAGCTCGATCGGCGTCGGCGGACGACTCGCGGATCTCGGTGCGTCGAGTCTGGCCGCCGACACGCTCAAGCTCGTCGGCTCGTCGATGCCGAACTCGATCGCTGTGTACTACCAGGGGACGATCGCAGGGGCGGGCGCCGCTTTCGGAGACGGACTGGCGTGCGTGCGCGGCGAAGTCGTGCGACTCGGCGAAGCGATCAATGTCGCGGGCAGCTCGCAGTTCCCCGTGGGCGTTGGGCAATCGATCGCGTCGATCGGACAAGTCGCGAGCCCGGGCACGCGCGTGTATCAGGCCGTGTACCGCAACGCCTCGAGCTTCTGCACCGACAAGGCGTTCAACTCGACGAACGGGATGCACGTGACCTGGATCCCGTGACCGTTCGTCAGGAGTTCGAACCAATCGTCACGATCGTTGCCGAGTGCACGTGACCGGTTCTGAACGGACGCGATCTACGTGACGCACTTGCGCGAGGCTGCGCTCGGTCAGCCTCGCGCGCTCGTTGCTCAGTTTCTCGCAAGCTCGGGCTCGCGTGAGCTCCGACTCGCTTGGCCTTCAGCTCGCCGGAGTCGCGACGCCGGCGGATGGCTATCTTGTGCGGCCCTACCCAACAGTCGGACGGAGGTCTCTCATGCATTCTCGTTGGATCACTGCCGCATTGATGGTCGTACTCGCCGCGAGCTGCTCGTCGACGACGTTCCGCACGACGTGGAAAGCACCTGACGCCGGCCCGGTCGACTACGCCGGCAAGAAGATTGCGGCGATCTTCATCAGCGCGGAGGAAAGCACGCGACGAAGGGCCGAAGAGGCGCTCGCACGCGAGCTGACCTCCCGCGGCGCAGAAGGGCTCGCGGCCTACACGCTCGTGGCGACCGATCAGTTGAAGGATCAAACCACAGCACGTGCGACTCTTCGGGCCGCCGGATGCTCGGGCGCGCTCGTCATGCGCGTCACCGCGCGGGAGCAACAGATCTCGTCGTATCCGGGCGCGTACTCGGGCATGCGCTATTCGACATTCTCGGGCTACTCGGGATACGGCTGGGGGATGGCGTACGACACGAGCTACCTGCGGACCGACACCAGTGCTCACGATCGAGACGCTCGTGTACGAACTAGAACAGGACAGACTGCTGTGGGCGGGGACGAGCGAGATCTTCGAACCCTCGGACATCGAGAAGCGCGTCGTGGAGCTCGCGACCGCAGCAGCCGAAGAGATGAAGAAGGAAGGCCTGATCCGCTGAGCTGCCGCGCGATCCAGTGGGCTGCCGCGGCGCGACGGCCAGCAAAGCCACGCCGCAACATCGAGAGTCGACCGACGGCATCCGTGTCGGTGCTCATCGAAGCAACCGTCCTCGACAGCTCCACGGAGCGACCGAGAACGGGAGTTTGCGCGCGACGGAGTGAACGGCGTGCGTGGAGAACCTCGCTACGGACCGGCGCGAATCGACACCGCGGCGCGTCGAGGGAACCGGCTCGGTGAGCTCGAGCGCCCGGCAATGCGGTCGAATGTGGACGCCGTGACCGGTCGCGACGATCGTCTTGCGACGATCCGACCGCGCGCGGGAACGAGGGAGCGCGGTCGAGAGGTTGGTACGCCCGACAGGATTCGAACCTGTGGCCTGCGGCTTCGGAGGCCGCCGCTCTATCCAGCTGAGCTACGGGCGCGTTTGGGGGGCGAAATCCTAACAGTCCGCCTGGAAGCGCCCTAGCTGGGTGTCGTGGCGGAATCCGCCGAAGTGCGTTGCGAGCAACTCGATCCGAGGTAGCACGGAGCTGGGCCCTCGGGACGCCCCGGAATTCGCGGTTCGATTGACCGTTTCCGAGGGTTGGTCTTACGATGAGGTCCATCCCCAGCGGACATCCTCCTTACAGCGACAGCTCACGCTGGAGCAGCATCCCTATGAAGAACTTCGCAACGTCGAGGGTCGGGTCGTCCGGATGGTTCTTGATCGCACCGCTGTCGGTGGTGGTCGCCGGATCGGTGTTCGTGGGGAACAGCCTGTACAGTCCGCCGCGATTGAGTGCGGCACACGTCGTCTCGACGGACACCGATGGCGACGGACTCGCGGATCGCCAAGAGTCGATTCTCAGTACATCCAGCATCCGCCCCGACACGGATCGCGACGGATTCAGTGATCTCGAAGAGCTCGCGCGCAAGACGTCGCCGCTCTTCGACGAATGGCGCCCGACGGTAGATCGCTTGAGCGCCGGCATGACCGCGCACGGAGCCGGCGGCAAGTTGCACGTCGTGCTCGCGGTCTATTGCAGAATCGCGGAGTTCGACAGCCTGCGCATGACGATCGGCGCCCAAGTAGGCGGCCGTCTCTTGGATCTTTCGAATTCGCGGCTCGTCGCGTCCAGCGATATGCACGTGACGCCCGCCAAGGATCCGCGATGGATGATCGCGACGCTCGACATCCCGGTCGCGCCGCAGTGGGTCCGTCGCGCAGGGGAAGCCACGTTCTACGTGACGGTCGCGGGGCACGGCTCCAGCGTCGTCAACGCCGCCGACACTGCCGAGTTCCGGTACATGGACGGGATGATCACGTTGGTTCAAGACGATCCGACGTTCTCGCTCAACAGCACGTCGGGTCACTTGGCCGCTTCCGGCGGCGGAGGCTCCGTGTTCCGGCCGCTGCCGCTCGACGAGGAAGAAGAGCTTCCGTCGAACTGGTCGGAAGATCAGATCTGCGCTCAGCGCTCGTCGCCGGTTGGCGTCAGCGGAGCGGTCGTCACTCAAGAAGTGATCGCGGCCGAGTGCCAAGAAGGCTGGGACTCGTCCTGTCCGCCCTCATGCAGCTCCTCGGTCGGCTCGACCCACACCACCATCGATCCAGTGATTCTGATCGGCGGCTGACCCCCCCCGCTCGTGTTCGGACAGTGCAATGAGTTCCACCGCGAATGCGGTGGATGCGGTTGCTCCGTGGATGTGCGACATGTTTCGCATGGCTGGAGGCCGGCACTGTCTTCCGAAGCTCGGGCCGCCACGGAACCACCGGTGGAGCAGCGGCGTCCCATACCATGTCAATGAAACTGGATCCGGATCGCGAACTGATTGAGGCTTGCCAGGGAACCACTCCCACGGGGCTGGATGGCGCCTTTCGTCGGTTGTACGACCAGTACAAGGACCGCGTGTACAACGTCTGCTACCGGATCACGGGGAGTGCGACGGACGCCCTGGACGCCTCGCAGGAGACGTTCGGAATCGTATTCCGCAAGATCGGCGACTTCCGATTCGAAGCGAAGTTTTCGAGCTGGGTTTATCGCATCGCGGTGAATGCCAGCATCGACATGAAACGACGCGCGAGCACGCGCTGGCTGGCGTCTCTCGATTCAGCGCCGGGCGCGGATCAGAACGATCTTCCGCGGATGGACCTGCGGGACGATCGGGTCGAGATGCCGCTCGCCGCGGCCTCACGCCACGAGCTCGAGAACGAGATCCAAGCCGCCATCCTCCGGCTCAGCCCGAAGATGCGCGCGATCACCGTGCTGCGCTACGTCGAAAACCTCTCCTACGACGAGATCTCGGAGACGCTTCAGATCTCGCTCGGCACCGTGAAGTCGCGTTTGTCGCGGGCGCACGAGGCCCTCGATCGCGAGCTGACCCCGGTGCTCGACAAGTACTACCTGCGTTGATCCCCGCAATGCCTATTCACTGCCACGAATGTCAGGAACGTCTGCTCGCGCGAACGAGCGAGCGCGACGTTCTGCCCCGCGACACGCGGGCGCACCTGGATTCGTGCGCGGCCTGCGCGACGTTCGCCGTGCGCGCGGCGAGCCTTCAGCGCGCCTTCATTGATCTGTCGCGTCGCGGAGTTCCCGCGGAGCTCGACGGTCGCGTCGTCGCTGCTTGTCATGCGGGCCACCGGCAAGCTCGCGCTGCTTCCCACGTCGCTCATCTGTCGCGCTGGAGCGTTCCGGGCGAGCTCGACCGGAAGGTCCTCGAGCCGAGCGCACTCCCACGTTCGACCGCGCCGAATGTTCTCGATCGGCTCGTCTCGGAGGATCTGCGCGATCCGTCGAAGGCGATCGCTCGGCGTTTCGCGGGACGCCTCGCTCGGCTGGCGGCTCCGCCCGAGCTGCGCCGGAGCGTCGAACGGGTCTTCGGCGCGCGCGACGCCACGCGCACGCGTCGGGCGCCGCGCGTGCTGCAACTAGCGGCCGCCGTGTTCATCGTGGTTCTGGGGGGCGGTCTGCTGTGGATGCGCGGCAAGTCCGAGCCGCGCTACAGCTTCGAGGTGAGGCGCGAGTCGGTGCACGCCAGCGCGGATCCGCTGCTGCGCGGAATGCTGGACGGTCTCAGCGGCGGACTGCTCGATACCGCGCACGGGGGACCGCAATGAAGCGCCTCCCGATCGTCTCGCTGCTGTTCCTTGCGTCGCTGGCCGCGTGCGATGCGAAGTCGGCGAGCACGGACACGTCGCAGATGCAGGCCACCGTCGGGCTCGCGCCCACGGCCCGGTTCCTCGAGAGCATCGCCGAGGCGCCGCTCAAGGTCACCTACCACGGCAAGCGCCGCGTCGTGTTCGATTACGTCGTCGACGGTCAGAGCCAGCACATGGACTACACCGAGCGGGTGTACTCCGACGGCCACGGCCAGTTCCTCGTCGAGCCCGACACCGTTGCGGCCCCGGCGATGACGGATGAACAGCGCCAGTTCTTCCTCTTGCTCCAGCGGGCGCGCGACTCGTTCTTCTACCTGCACCGCGACTTCCGGATCCGCGACCTCGAGCTCTTCGAGCGCAACTACACGATCAACGTGCTTCCCGACCGGACCACCGTCGCGGGTCGCTCGTGCGTCGCGATGGACATCGAACGCCAATTGGAGAACGCCAGCGTCTATCGAATCGAGGTCGACCCCAAGACCGGTCTCGTGATGCGGTGGCGCGAGACCACCTTCACCGGCGTTGTCGTGGCGTCGGTCGAGTTCGAGACTTTCACGCTGAATCCCGATCTCGCGGGCATCGACCTGCACGGACCGCGCTTCGAGGCCGAACCTCTCTCGACCGACGGCTCCGCGGCGCAGATGGGCTTCCCGGTCCGGTTGCCGCGACTCTTGCCGGATGGCTACCAGCTGACGCGTGCCGAGCGCATCGAGACTCCGTCAGGGCCGTGGGTGAGCGTCACGTACGGAGACGGCGCCGAGCAGATCTTCTATCTCTTCACGCACCGCCCTTCGGTCCCGACGCTCCATGGAAGCCCGCTCCCGAACGCGAACATCGTGCGCGTGTACCAGATCGGTCCGTGGACCGCGGCGGAAGGCGAGTTCGGAAACCGGCGTTGCACGGTCGTGGGCAAGGTCGGCGAAACGGCTTTGCTCGACATGATCCAGTCCGCGATCGAGTGACCTTTCGTGCTGTGCCGCCCGAACGGCCGGCATTCGGTTGCCGCATGCGCAGCGGACTCTGGGTCGGACGTGGGGAGTACGTTCCACCTGACGCGCGCCGGGGCAACCCGAGTCGTGAAGTCGC
>JANLUN010000424.1:0-2675 GCA_031363505.1 Planctomycetota bacterium
ACGATGACGATCACGCGCGATGAACCGCGATTATCGGTGGCGGGAGTCACCGATGAGCGCGGCGTGTACCGCGTGAAGAAGGTGCTCGAGGCGTTCGGTCTCGACGTGCGCGGCGAAATCGACATCGAGCCGAGCGACCTCGTGAACTTGCAAGCGCAGGTGCGCGTCGAACCCGAGGAGCGCGAGGATCCGTTGACCGGCCGTCGACAAGTGCGGATGCGCGTGCCGTATCTCGGGTTCGCGCCGATCGCGCGCCAAGCAGAAGACGGCGAGGTCGATACCGGCGGGCTCGCGCCCGTTGACGCGCGCTCCGCGGGCGGCGAACCTCTGCGGAATGGCACGGAGGACGACGACGAGGGCCACGCGTTTTGACTACGACGCTTCGGGCTCGCGCGGCGATCGCGGCGGTCGTGCTTTCGTGCGCACTGCTGGCGCGCCCCGCACTCGCGCAATCGGCGGAGGTCGCGCGCAGCGTGCCGCCGGCGTCGAGTAGAGAGAGCGGCATGCCCTCGAAGAGATCTCCTGCCGATCGTGCTGCCGAGTTGCGCCGCGAGATCGCGCGGCACGACACGCTCTACTACGACGGTCGCCCCGAGATCTCGGACGCGGAGTACGACAAGCTCTTTCGCGAGCTCGTCGAGATCGAGTCGGCGCATCCGGAGCTCGTGCATCCTTCGAGCCCGACCCAGCGTGTCGGCGCGCCTCGTCCAGAAGGTCGCGGTTTCGAGACCGTCGCGCACAGCGTTCCGATGCTGTCGATCGACAGCTTGTTCACCGGCGAGGAAGTCGCTGAGTTCGAGAAGCGCATCGTGCGTTTTCTTGGCCTTCCGAGCGGCGACGATCTCGTGTGGGTCGTCGAGCCGAAGTTCGACGGCGTCAGCGCCTCGCTGACGTACGAGTCGGGCGTGTTCGTCCGCGGTCTCACTCGCGGCGACGGGGTCAAGGGCGAAGACATCACCCAGAACCTGCGGACGGTGCGCAACATTCCGCTTGTGCTCGACAGTTCGAAGCGGAAGCCGCCGCGCTTGCTCGAAGTGCGCGGCGAAGTGCTGATCCATCGCGCGAAGTTCGAGCGCTTCAACGCCGAGCGCGTGAAGCAGGGGCTCGAACCGTTCGCCAACCCGCGCAACACGGTGTCCGGCGCATTGCGGCGCAACGATCCGGCCGAGGTCGCGCGCTATCCGCTCGAGTTCTATCCGTGGGCTGCGCCGCGCATCGAGGGCGAGACGTTCGAGACGCAAGTCGAAGTCTCGAGTGCATTGAAAGACTGGGGGCTGCGCGATGCCGGTTACTCGCGGTGCGTAAAGGGCATCGCGGCAGCGATCGAGTACCACGACGAGCTCGAAGCGAAGCGCCTCGACGTGCCGTTCGAGATCGACGGCGTCGTGGCGAAGCTCGACGCCTTCGCGCTGCGCGACCGACTCGGCAGCACGTCGCGCTCGACGCGCTGGCAGTACGCGCACAAGTTCGCGGCGCTCGAGGCGTCGAGCACGTTGCGCGCGATCGAGACGATGGTCGGCAACAGCGGTCGGCTGACTCCGCGCGCGCACGTCGATCCGGTCGAGGTCGGCGGTATCACGGTGCGCCATGCAACGCTCCACAACGCCGACTACGTGGCGTCGCTCGGCTTGAAGGTCGGCGACCGCGTGTTCTTGCGCCGCGCCGGCGACGTGATCCCGCAGATCATGGGCGTCGCGAAAGCCGCGCAGGGCAAGGCACCGAGGGGCTGGGACGCGAGCGTTCCGGAGGAGCTGCTCGATGCGAACGCGCCTGCGGCACTTGGTGACGCGAATCCAAACGTGCAGGCCGGTGTCGCCTGGCAGTGGAGCGAGATCTACGCGATGCCCGAGCGCTGCCCGGCGTGCAACGCGAAGGCGGTGCAGGAGGGCAAGTACTGGCGCTGCCCGAATGCTGCGTGCCCGCCGCAAGTGATCGGTCGCACGCTCGTCCTCGCCGGCGGCGGCGCATTCGAGATCGACGGCCTCGGCGAGAAGCAGATCGCGCAGCTCTTCGATGCGCGCCTGCTCGAGTCCGCGGCGGACCTCTTCCATCTCGACCGAGATCCGAGTGCGAAGGAGCGGCTCATCGAGCTCGAACGCTGGGGCGAGAAGAGCGTCGACAACTTGTTCGGCGAGCTCGAAGCGCACCGGCGCATTCTGTTCGCACGTTTCCTCGTGTCGCTCGCGATCCCCGACGTCGGTCCGGCGACGGCGCGTCTTTTCGCGCAGCACTTCACGTCGCTCGAACTCCTGCGCGAAGCCTCGATCGAAGAGCTGCAGCACATCGACGGCGTCGGACCCGAAGTCGCGACGCGCCTCGCCGAGTGGTTCGCGGACGCCGTGAATCGACGCTTCGTCGAGCGCTTGCTCGCCGGCGGAGTCGAGATCGTCTACCCGAAGCACGATGCCGCGAGCGGCGCGTTCGCCGGCAAGACGGTCGTGTTCACCGGCACGCTGGAATCGCTCGGCCGCGCCGAAGCCAAGCAGATCGTCGAGGATCAAGGCGGCAAGGTGGCGTCGTCGGTCAGCGCGAAGACGAACTATCTCGTGGTCGGCGGCAAGCCCGGCAGCAAGGCCAAGAAGGCGGCGGAGCTCGGCGTGACGGTGCTCCTCGAGCCGGAGTTCTTGAAGCAGATCGGCCGTGATTAGCCCCCCCCAGACGCCCTGCCGAAGGGG
>JANLUN010000435.1:0-13414 GCA_031363505.1 Planctomycetota bacterium
GATGCTCGGCAAGACGCCCGGCAACATCCAAGCGATCCGTCCATTGCGCAACGGCGTGATCGCGGACTTCGACGTGACGGAGAAGATGCTCCGTTACTTCATCACGAAGGTTCACGAAGGCCGCAACTGGGTCAAGCCGCAGGTCGTGATCGCGGTTCCCGTCGGAATCACGGCGGTCGAGCGGCGTGCGGTGATCCACTCGGCCGAGCGCGCGGGTGCGCGACGCGTCTTCCTGATCGACGAGCCGATGGCGGCCGGCATCGGTCTCGATCTGCCCGTGACCGAAGCTCACGGCTCGCTGATCGTCGACATCGGCGGCGGCACGACCGAGATCGCGGTCCTGGCCCTCGCCGGCATGGTCGTGTCGACGTCGCTGCGCATCGCGGGCGACGAGTTCGACGAAGCGATCATCAATCACCTGCGTCGGCAGCACAACTTGCTGATCGGCGAGCAGACGGCCGAGCGCGTCAAGCTCACCATCGGTTCGGCGTGGCCGATGGAGCAGGAGCTCTCCATGGAAGTGAAGGGCCGCGACAGCATCACGGGCCTGCCGCGCCGCACGACCGTCACCTCGATCGAGATCCGCGACGCGTTCAGCCATCCGGTGCGCCAGATCTGCGACGCCGTGCGCGGCGTGCTCGAGGAAGCGCCGCCGGAAATCTCGGCCGACCTGTGCGACTCGGGCGTCACGATCTGCGGCGGCGGCGCGCTTCTTTATGGAATCGGCGAAGCGATCGGCGACTCGCTGTCGGTGCCCGCGCGCGTGGCCGACGATCCGCTGACGGCCGTTGCGCGCGGCACGGGCGTGTTCCTCGACAAGCTCGACGTCTTCGCGCGCGTCTTGTCGTCCGACGAAGACGAGTAGGCGCTCTGTCTTCGACTCTGCTCGCGCGCTAGGGTAGCCGCGCGGGCGCGCGTCGCTCGCATCGCACGAGAGCGGGGGGCTTCTCGCGATGGACGTCTCGCGTTCGCGAACTCTCTACCTGATCATTTGCTTGGCGCTGGCCGCGTTGTCACTGCGGCCGGAAGAGCGTGTCGAGAGCGCATTCGAATGGCTCTCCGTGCCTTCGCGCGTGCTCGGTCACCTCGTGCTCCCGTTGCGCTGGATGTCGGCGCGCAGCGTGCGTGCCGCCGAGCTCCGGGTCGTCGAGCAAGCACCGTCGGAGCGCGAAGCGAGCCTCGCACTGCTCGCGGCGGAGCGCGCGTTCGCGCTTCCAACCGACGCGGCGCTGCGCGCCGGTCGCGGCTTGATCCAAGCGCAAGTCGTCGAGCCCGATCCAGCGCTTGAGACGGTCGTGATCCGATTCTCGCCGGAAGCCGCGGTCGAGCCGGGGATGCCGGTCGCGTGTCGCGACACGTACGTCGGCCGCGTGCTGCGACTCGATCCGGTCGTGCGCGGGGAAGCGACCGTCGCGCTCGTCACGGGCGGTTCGTTTCGAGTTGGTGCGCGCGTGGAAGCCGCCAGCGCGAGCTCGGAGAGCGTCGACGCGAGCTCGCAGAAGCCCGGCGCGAAGGCGCCTACCACCGGCGCGAGCAGCGGCGACCTCGTCGTCGGCGGCCTCGCTCCGGCGCCGGAAGACGACTCGACGGGACTCTTCCTCGCGGCGCACATCCCGAGTGCGCGCTCGATCGAATCCGGCAGCGTGCGCGTCTACGAATCCGACTCGGCGCTCGTCGAACCGTATCCGCGACTCGCCGACGGCTATCGATTGGGCGAGCTCGCGCGCTACCGCGTGAACGCCGTGCCCGTGCTCGCGCTGCGCGCCGACATCGACTACGCGAGCGGGCTCTCGCAAGTCGTCGTGCTGTGTCCGGCCGGCCGGCCGACGCCCGCGCCCGAGCTCCTGCAAGGTCGCTTCGACGAGGAGAATTGGATCGACGGCGAGCTCGTGCTCGACGGTGATCCGTCGTTCTGGCGCGAGAGCCGCAAGCTCACGAAAGGACGCGCGCACGGTGTCACGGATCGCTCGGCGATCGCGCTCGGTGCGCGGCTCGTCGGCCTCGTCACGCACGCCGGGCGATGGACTTCGGACATCGCGCTGCTCGGCGATCCGGGGCTTGCGATCAGCGTCCTCGCGCAAGTTCAGGGGGAGAGCGGCGGCGTGCGGCCCGTCGCTCTCGGTCGCATGGTCTCCGTCGGCCGCGATCGAAGCGACGGCACGCTGCTGCTGCGCTGGGATGCGGCGGTGTCGCCGTTCGACGCGAGCGGCGAACCGGTCGACGCGGTGCTCTTCACCGGCGCCGGCGAGCGCGACGTTCCGCCCGGGCTCGTGATCGGCAGTGCGCGCCTCCCGCGTCAGCGCGGCAGCGTCATCCTGCGCGTGCGCACGCCGGATCCCGTGTCCGCGCTTCGTCGCGTGCGCGTCTTGTGCACTCCCGCCGCGGAGCTTCGTCCGTGATCGCTCTGCGCGCGACGGCCTGGCTGCTCTTCACCGTGTGGGCGGTGTGGCTCTTCGCGCTCCAAGGTTGGCTCGGCGCGGACACGTCGCTCGCGCGCTGGATGCCGGATCTCGGTCTCGTGCTCGTGCTCAGCCTTGTCGCTCAACTCGAAGCGCGCGACGCACCTCTCCTCGCGTTGTGCGCGGCGCTCGCGCGCATCAGCGTGAGCGCCGAGCCCGGTGTCGCGCTCGTCGCCGGCTTCTTCGGGATCATCGGCCTCGCTCTCTTGGCGCGCTCGGTCGTCGAGCTCACGGGACCCTTGTCGCGCGCGATCGTGTGCGGATTCCTGGTCGTCGTGTTCGACGGCTGGCTCATCCTCGTCCACGGCGTGCGCACGCCCGAGCTCAACGGAACCGCGCCGATCCTCGTGGCGTGGCCCGCGGGCATCACGTCGGCGGTGTTCGCGCTCGTCGCAGGTCCCGTGTTCGCGCGACTTCCCGGATTGACGCCGCTGCGGAGGCGCCGGTGGTAGCGCAGCGCCGCTTCGGTCCGCTCGTCGCGGTCGTGTTCGCGGGGCTGGCGGTGCTCCTCGTGCGGCTCGCGCAGATTCAGATCGCCGAGCACGAGGTGTGGGGCGCGCAAGCAGCGAGCCTCCTGCGTTCGTCGAAGGTCGTTCCGTACCACCGCGGCCGCATCTTGGCGCGCGACGGGCGCGAGCTCGTGCGCGACGAGGACGTCTACCAAGTCGAGTTCTGCTACCGCGAGTTCCGCCGCGGCCATCCGATCGCGCAGGTGGCGCACGCGCGCTCGACGCTCGAGCAGCGCGCCGTGCCGCTGTCGGAGGCGACGCAGGCGCTCGAAGCGTGGTCGCTCGAGTTCGTGCAGATCTCGCCGGCGGATCTCGACGCATTCGCCGCCGGCGCCGCGATCACGACCGCGACGTGCGCGCTCGCCACGACGGATCATCCGACCGAGCAGCGTCGAGCGCAGCGTGCTTCCGACCTGCGCTTCTACGTGGCCGAGCTCTTGCACATGACGGGCGCGGAGCGCACGCACGCACGCAAGTCAGCGGAGGATCCCGACGCGCGCGTGTCGTACCTCGAGCTCGTCGCGCGCGAGCGCAAGGAGTCGCCGCAAGCGCTCGCCGACAGCCTCAGCACCGAGCTCGCCGCCGCGCGCGCGCACCTGCAAGTCCTCGCAGCGGAGCTCGCAGAGGATCCGGAGTTCGCCGCGGGAACCGTCGGCGACGCACCGTTCGAGGTTCTGATCGACGCGCTCGAAGCGCAGCGCGAGCGGGCCGAGGACGCCGTCGCCGACGAGCTCTTCGAACAAGCGGCGGGTTTCGCGCCGGGGCGACTGAGCACGTCGAGCCTGACACGCCTCGTCGACGTCGATTGGATCGCGAGCGTCTTGCACTGGGATGCCGCGCGGCACGCGAACTGGCTCGCGAGCCGACGCAAACGCTACGAACGCGAGCTCGAGCTCCTGCGCGCGCCGCGCATCCTGTCGCACGTTCAATCGGAGCCGGAGGGCGAGCTGCGCGCCGATCGCTTGCTGGCGGAGATCGCGGAGCAATTCCGACCCGCGTACATGGATCGCCGCCGAGCCGGCGAACCGCCGCCCGCGTGGCAGGAGCTCGACGAGCTGTGCGTGCTCTCCGAGATGGACTCGCTTTTCCATGGCTCGCGCGGCGCCGCGGAGTTCGCGCCCGCTGCGCCTGTGCTCGCGCTGCAAGACGAGGAAGTTCGCGCGGCTTCCCCCGAGCTCGCCGACCCTTGGCTCGCCGTCGGGATGATCGCGGAGCTCTCCGACGTGCGCGCGGTGGATGCAGGGGCCGCGTCGCCCGCCGCGGAGTCCGCGGCGCGCTGGCGGCGTTTCTCCGAAGCGGGCCGCGGCTTCGAGAGTCCCGAGGCACAGCGCGAGCTCGTGGCGTTGCTGCACGCGCTCGAGCGACGCTTCGTCGCCGCGTGCGACCGCGTGCTCGAGGGACTGTCCGCGTCGCAGAGCTCCGACGCTGCGGTGCCGACGCGCCTCGTGCTGCGCGAGGAGTGTGTCGCGCGCGCGATGCAGCAGGAGAAGTTCGTGCTGCGCGACAAGTCCAACCGGCCGGTTCTGCTGTCGGGCAGTCCGCGCTATCCGCTCGTGCACCTGATCGAGCGGCATCCCGAGCGCTACCGCGGATTCGAAGTGCGCGAGACGACGCGCCGGATCACGACGGCGCGCGACGCGGACGGCGTGCCCGTCGCGCAGGTGCTCGTCGGTCGCGTGCGACGGCCGTCGCTGTCCGATCTTTTCGCGCAGGTGCGCGACGAGAAGCGCCTCCAAGCGCTGCAATACAAGGTGCTGCGCACGACGCGCGACGAAGCCGAGATCGGCGAGCTCACCGCGCGTCTGTACCGCGCCGACGAGTCGACGGGAGCTTCCGGCATCGAGGCCTACTTCGATCCCGAGTTGCGCGGCCGATTCGGTTACCGCGAATCGGATGGAGGCGGAGGACGCGGCGGACGCGGGCGTCGCGCGGACGACGTCGAGCTCTTCCAGCCGGCCGAGGACGGCGACGATCTCGAACTGACGCTCGATCTCGATCTGCAAGTCGCGGCGCAGTCGACGCTGAGCCACCCGCGGATGCCGTCGGATTCGCACACCGATCGGTTGTGGTTCGAGAACCCGGTCGGCGCGATCGTGCTGATCACGCCGCAGGGCGAGGTCCTCGCCGCGGTGTCGGAGCCGTCGCGCGAGAATTGTCCGCCGACGCCGGGGCGCGACGACGAGCGCAAACACGTGCGCGACAGAGCGCTGCAGCGTCCGACGTTCAATCCTCCGGGATCGGTGTTCAAGCCGTTCGTCGCGGCGTACGCGCTCGATCGCATGCAGTTCGATCCGGCGACGCGCTACACGTGCTTGCCGATCGACGACGGCGGACCGGGCTACGCGGATCTGCACTGTCACTCGCTGCACACGGAATGCGACATGGGGCGCGCGCTGCAGGCGTCGTGCAACGCGTACTTCGCGCACCTCGGCGAGGTGTTCGAGCCCGCGGCGCTCGTCGAGATGGCGGAGATGTTCGGCTTCGGCGAAGCGACCGGCGTCCGCCACTTGGGAGCACAGGGCCGCATCGGCTTGCGCGAGGACTGGCGCTTGATGCCTCGCGAGCAGCTCACCAAGAAACTCGGCGACGCCGCGACGCGGCGCCGGTTCGCGAACGGACTTGGAAGGATCGAAGCGACGCCGATGCAAGTCGCGCGCGCTACCGCGGGACTTCTCACGGGATCGTTGCCGGACATCCGCATCGTGCACTCGATCGGCGGCGAGAACGTGCCGCTCGCCGCGCGCGATCTCGGGCTCTCGACCGCCAGTCGCGAGTTCGTGCGACGTGCGATGGAGTCCGTGGTTGAGGATCCGGGCGGCACCGCGTACGAGAAGGGACTCGACAAGGGGAGTCTAGGCTTCCGCGTCGCTGCGAAGACTGGCAGCGGCGACTACGCCGCGTTCCGCGCCTCGCCCGATCAGACGATCGACGATCGGCTGGACATGGAAGCGGGCAAGGTGCGCAAGCACACGTGGTTCGCCGGTTGGTTCCCGGCCGAGAAGCCCGCCGCGATCCTCGTCGTGTACTTGCACGACGTGTCGGAGACGGCGAGCCACACCGCGGTGTACGTGGCCGCGCAGTTCCTTTCGGATCCGGCCGTGAGGCGTTTCGTCGAGGGCGCGAGCGCGCCGCCGCATGGAAACGCGGTCGACGCGAGTGCGACACGATCCGGGGTCGATGGGGGGAGCGCCTTGCCCGAGCGTGACGCGTCGCAAGAGTCCGTTGCGCCGACGAAGCGTGATGCGCCGAGAGGCCCGCGATGAGCGATTCACGTTCGTCTCCGTTCGGAGCGTCGGCGAAGCGCGTCCTCTCGCTGTCCTCCGTGCGCTGGCTCGCGCTCGACTGGCACGTGCTCGCGATCGCGATGCTGCTCCTCGGCGCCGGGCTCGTCTTCGTGCGCGCGATGAGTACCAGCGACGAGCTTTACGGCCGCGACGACGTGGACTTCGCGGGACACTTGAAGAAGGTGTTGCTGACGCTCCCGATGCTGCTCATCGCGCTCGCCGTGAAGCCGCGCTGGTTGCGCCGCAACGCGAACCTCGTGTACGGCGTGTGCCTCGTCCTGCTGCTCGTCGTGCCGGTGTTCGGTGAGTACCGCAACGGCGCGCGACGTTGGCTGCAGCTTCCGATGGGCTTCGATCTGCAGCCCTCGGAGCTCGCGAAGATCGGCGTGATCGTGGCGCTGGCGCGCATCCTGTATCGCAATCGCTTGCAGCGCGCGCGCGATTGGGGCCCGCCGCTACTCGTCGCGCTCGTTCCGATGGCGCTGGTCGCGTTGCAACCCGACCTCGGCACCGCGATGACGATCGTGCCGGTGACGCTCGGCATGCTGTACCTCGCCGGAGCGCGCGCGGCGGTGCTCGGACGCTTCATGTTGGCAGCAGCCGTCGTCGCGTTCCTGATCTGGCAGTTCCAGTTCGGTGCGCACGACTACCAACTGCAGCGCATCGACACGTGGCTCCACGGTTTCCGCGCGCACGATTTGATCGAGGCGCGCAACGGACCGGCGTTCCACAGCTACCACTCGCGCCTGGGGATCGGAAACGGCGGAGTGTTCGGCACGGGGCTCGGCGAAGGGATCTCGAACCGCGGCGGATATCTGCCCGAGCGCGACTGCGACTCGGTGTTCGCGGTCGTGGCGGAGGAAGCAGGTTGGTTCGGCGCTTCGATCGTGCTCGCGCTGTACGCGTTGATGATCGTGTTGATCATGGGGAGCGCGAGCGGCGTGCGCGACCGCTTCTCGCGACTCGTCGTCGGCGGGATCGCGCTGTATTTCAGCGCGCACCTCTTTATCAACGTCTCGGTCAACTTGGGGCTGATCCCGATGACGGGATTGACGCTGCCTTTGTTCTCGACGGGTGGCTCGTCGCTCCTCGTGACGTTCATAGCGATCGGCCTCGCGCTGGGGCTGTCGTCGCACCACGAGCCGTCGCTCGACAAGGATTCGTTCCGGGAGTAGGAGAGAGTCGGTATCGGTCGAGCTCGCGCGCCCACGCGCTGTCCTGCAGCCTGGGCGAAGTCCTTCCCGTAACGGCAGCTGTCATTACGTTGATGTCATGGGAGCCACGGCCTGCCCGTGGGCTAGGCTTGCCGCGTGGCAAACCCTCGTCCGGTGTCCCCGTTCCGCGATCGGGCGCGTTTGGCGGCGGCGCTGGGCGCACCGTTGATCGTCATCGGATTCGTCCTGCGCATCGTGCTCTACGGAGCGTTCCATGACGGGCGCTTCGACGCGATCGACCTGGCGTTCGTGTTGGCCGTTGGCACCGTCTTCGACGCCTTGACGGCCACGATCGTCTTCGCGCCGGCGTGGGGCACGTTGGCGCTGTTTCGCGCGCGCGTGTTGGCTCGTCCGCGGGTGCGCGCGGTGCTGTTCGCGTGCGTGTACACCGTGCTGTGCTTCAACGCCATCGCCGAGTTCTTCTTCTTCGAGGAGTTCAACGCGCGCTACAACCGCATCGCCGTCGACTACGTGCTCTATCCGACCGAGGTCTTCACGAACTTGTGGGAGAGCTACAATCTCCCGTTGGTCGCGGCCTGCTCGCTGGCGTGTGGAGCCGGCCTGGCCTGGATCGCCATGCGGTACACGCGCGGCCTCGCGCTCGAGCGATGGGCCTGGAGCGTGCGCGGACGAGCGGTCGCGGGGGTCCTCGCGCTGACCGGAGTCGCGTTGGGCGCGCTGCTCTGGATCCCGGCGCACGTGAGCCAGAACCGCATCACCAGTGAGCTGGCGGGGAACGGGCTCGTGGAGCTGGTGCGCGCCTTCTGGAACGCCGACCTCGACTACTCGGCCTACTACCTCACGCTGCCGCGCGAGGAGGCGCGCACGCGCGCAGCGCGCGTATTCGGCTTCCCGCCGCCACCGCCGAGCGCGCTCGCCGCGCCGGACGGCGGTTTCGAGCTCCACCGTGATCACGTCTTGGCGGTCCAACACGAGGGCCCGCCACTCGACGTCGTCGTCGTGCTCGAAGAGAGCTTCGGCAGCAACTTCGTCGGCGTGCTCGGACACCCCGAGCTCGCGCTGACGCCCCACTTCGATCGCTGGTCCCAGGACGGCCTCCTGCTCACGAACTTGGTCGCGAATGGCAATCGGACGGTGCGCGGCCTCGAAGGTGTGCTGTGCTCGTTCGTCCCGCTGCCGGGCGATTCGGTCGTCAAGCGTGTGCGCGACGGTGGATTTGCGACGCTCGCCAGTGCGTACGCGCGCGAGGGCTACCGCACGTCCTTCTTCTACGGCGGGTACGGCATCTTCGACCACATGAAGCCGTTCATGACCCAGAACGGTTGGGAAGAGTTCGTCGAGCAATCGGATTACCCGTCGGACGCATTCACGACCGCCTGGGGCGTGGCCGACGAGTACATCTTCGATGCGCTGCTCGATCGGCAGGTGCGCGCCGCGAATGCGAAAGAGCACCTGTTCGCGACGTTGCTGTCGGTCAGCAACCACAAGCCCTACAGCGTCCCGCCCGGCCGCACGGGTCGTCCGGACGGCGAGCAGTCGCGCAAAGGTGCGGTGGCGTACGCCGACTGGGCGATCGGACACTACCTCGACCGCGCGCGCGACGTGGGGATCCTGGAGCACACGGTCGTGCTGATCGTGGGCGATCACGGCGCACGCGTGTACGGAGCGGAGAAGATTCCGGTCGCGAGCTACCGGATCCCAGCGTTGTTCCTGACGCCCGATCGCAGCTTCACGGGTCGCAAGCTCGAGCGGCTGTGCTCGCAGGTCGACCTCGGTCCGACGCTGCTGTCTCTGTCCGGCGTGCGGGTCAACGCGCCCTTCCTGGGCGCCGACCTCACGCGCCAATCCGACGGCCCCGGCCGAGCCTTCGTGCACCACAACCACGACATCGGTCTCCTGACCGACGACGCGCTGGTCGTGCTCGGGCTGCAGAAGACGTGCGTGTTCTACCGCCGCAGCGATCGCACGAGCGACCAGCTCGTGCGTGTCGAAGAGCGCGACGTGACGCCCACACTGCGCGAACTCGAGCGCGACGCGATGGCGGTGTTCCAGACGGCCGACGAGCTGTACCGCGGCGCGCGCTTCCGGCTGCCCGAGGCTCACGTGGCCGGGACGCACTAGGTCGGCGTGCATGGCAATCGCGCGCTCGCACTTGTCCGATGATCGCCCTCAGCGAGACCGATCGCATCCGCGGTGCCAACGATGGTGAAAGCGAAGTCGTTCATCGGCGGAATGCTGCTCGTCGCCGCAGGCGCGGGCATGGGTTGGTCGGCGCGTGCGCTCGTGTTCCCAGGCCTGGACCAAGGCGATGGGCCAGGCGGTGAAGAGGGGGGAAGTCTGCCCGAGACCGCGCCCGCCCAGATGCTCGTGCGCGTCACGACCGTGGAGGTTAGCCAAGGGGATCTCGCGCTCGTCCTCGTCGCGGCCGGCGTGGTGAAGGCGGCGCCAGCGGCGGAACGGGTACTCAGTTCGCGCGCGAGCGGGCGCGTGCTGGAGATCTTCGCGACGGGCGGGCAGAAGGTCGAGCGAGGCGAAGTGCTCTTGCGCTTCGAAGTGGCGCCGCTCGAAGCTGTGCTGATGCAGGCGCGTGCCACGCTCGCGTTGGCGGAGAATCAACTCGCAGAGTTCGAGCACGCCGGGCGCGAACGCCAGAGCGTCGAATTTCAGACCGCGGCGGGACGTGCCAAGTCTGCGCGACACCTGGCCGACGCGCAGCTCGCCCGACTCGAGGCGCTGCACGCGGACGGGCTCGCGTCGGACAAGGCCATGGCAGAAGCGAAACAGAACGCCGAGGAAGGACGCGCGGACCAGGAACTAGCCGAGCTCGCGTCATCGGCCTTCCAATCGACCGGCTCGAATCTGCAGCTCGCGACGCTCGTGGCGGCGCGCACATCGGCCGACGCGAGCATGCGCGAAGCCGAACGTGTCCTCGCGGAAGCTGAGCTGCGCGCGCCTGCGGACGGGCAGATCACGGAGTTTTCCGCGCACGCCGGCGAGAAGCTCGAGGCCGGCGCGAGGGTTGGCCGGTTGCTCGTCTCGGAAGGACGGGTTGTCAGCTTCTCCGTCCCAGCGAGCGCCGCCGGGCAACTCTCGATCGGAGCGACCGCGACGTGGAACGACGCCGCAGGCGCGTTGCGCTCGGGCAAGCTGGTTCGTCTCGGTGGCGAAGTCGATTCGTCGAGCGGCCTGCTCGAAGCGCTGGTGGCGCCGGATCCAGAGACTCCGGCCGCGCCGCCCGGGCTCAATGTGCGGGGCGAACTCGAACTGCAGCGCTTGAAAAATGTGATGCTCGTGCCCGAGCGTGCCGTGATGCGCGCACACGATGCGCAAGGCGTCGTCCTCGCGACGGCTGAGGGCACGGCCAGGGTCGCGAACGTGAAGCTGCTTGGTCGCCACGCCGGGCTCGCCGGGATCGAAGGGGACGTGCACCCGGGCGATCGCGTGATCGTCGACGGCGGATACAACCTGCCCGACGGCGCGCACATCGTCGACGCCGGCGCGGCGGCGGACGCCCACGAGAACGGAAAACACGCCGGTCCCGAATTCGAGCACGCGCAGCCGGCCGAAGACGGGAAATGAAGTTCGTCGCCCACGCGTTCACGCATCGGCGCGCACTGTTCGTTCTCTTGGCACTGTGCCTGGTCGCCGGCGTGTTGGCCGCGTTCACGTCGGCGCGCAGCATCTATCCGCGCGTCGCCTTTCCGCGCATCGCCGTAATCGTCGAACGGGGCGAGCAACCCGTGCGCGGCATGATGATCGCCGTCACGCGCCCGATCGAGCAGTCCGTCAGCGCGGTTCCGGGTTTGATGCGCGTGCGCTCGAAGACGGTCCGCGGCGCGAGCGAGTTCTCGCTCGACTTCAGGCCCACGGCCGACATGCGCGATGCACTCTCGATGGTGCGGGCGCGTGTGACTCAGGCCGGCCTGCCACCTGATGTCGCGGTCACGATCGAGCAGCAAACACCGGCCGTCTTTCCGGTGCTGAGCTTCAACGTGATGCCCGGCGCAAACAGCGCGGACGATCCCGTCGCGCGCGCGCGCCTCGCGGAATGGGCCGCGACGCACCTCGAGCCGCGCATCGCGCGACTTCCAGACACGTTCATGGTCACGGTCCAGAGCGGGGACCGGCGCGAATACGTGTTCCAAGCCGATCCCGTCGCGCTCGCACAGGCGGGCGTCGACATCCTGGCGATCACGGACGCGATCGCGGCCGCCAATAGAGTCGAAGCTGTCGGGCGCTCGTCGGCGGAAGGCCTGCAGTATCAGTTGCTGGTGGACGGACAGATCACGGCGCCCGAACAGATCCTCGAGCTGGCAGTGCGACGCGAGGGGCGAGTGCCGGCACGGCTAGCCGAGCTGGGTCAGCTCATCGAGACCACGGCCGAGCGCACGATGATCGTCACCGGCGGCGGCCGCGAAGGCGTGGTGGTCAGCGTGTTCCTGCGCGACGGCGGGAGAGTGACTCAGCTTTCGCAGGACGTCGCGAGGATCATCGACGAGGCGCGCGCGATCGTGCCCGAGGGCGGCGAGATCGTGCCCGTGTACGATCAGGCCCAGCTCGTCAACGAGTCGATCGCCGGGGTGCGCGACGCGATCGCCATCGGGACGGCCCTTTCGATCCTCGTGATCGCGCTGTTCCTCGGAAACTGGCGCATCACCGTGGTCGCCGGACTGGCGATCCCGATCTCGGTGCTGCTGACGCTCGCGATGTTTCCGCTGCTGGGCGAATCGCTCAACCTGATGAGCCTCGGCGGTCTGGCGGTCGCAATCGGGCTGATCATCGACGACGCGATCGTGGTGGTGGAGAACGTCGCGCGCCGCGCGCAGGCAATGCCGGACGGGGCCTCGGCGCGCGAGGTGTTCGGCGCCGTCGCGCACGGGACGGGCGAGGTGCTCGGTGCGATCGTCGGCTCTTCGCTGACGACGGTCGTCGTGTTCTTGCCGCTCGTGCTGCTCGAAGGCGTCGTCGGACAATTCTTCCAGAGTCTGAGCCTGGCGCTTGGCATGAGCATCCTGGCGTCGATGGCCGTGTCACTCGTGTACACGCCGCTGATGCTCCTGATTCCCGGGCTCACACCGAAGACGGGAGTGACGCCGCGGCGGTGGATGGTTCGCATTCAGGACACCTATGCTGCTTTCGCAGCGCGGACCCTGCGGCATCCGTGGCTCACGGGTGTGTCGCTGCTGACGATCGTCCTGCTCGGAGTCGCCGGCTTGCACGGCATCCAGACAGGCTTTCTGCCCGAGATGGACGAGGGGGGATTCGTGCTCGACTATGCCTTGCCGGTCGGCTCGAGCCTCGACGAGACCGACGCGACCTGCCGACGCTTGGAGGCGATTCTGCTCGACACACCCGAGATTGCAGCGCTCTCGCGGCGCACCGGCGCCGAGCTGGGCTTCTTTGCCACGGAGCAATTCACGGGCGACATGTTGGTAGGCCTGAAACCGCGCGACGAACGCGAACGCGACGTCTTCGAGACCCTTACCGGACTGCGCGAGCGCATCGCCCGCGAAGTGCCGCAGGCGGAAGTCGAGTTCATTCAGGTGATGCAGGACACGATCGCGGATCTGGCCGGCAACCCCTCGCCGATCGAGATCAAATTGCTCGGCGGAGAGTATTCGCTGCTCCAGAGTGCAGCCGACGACGTCGAGACAGCGATCGCGCGCATTCCTGGAATCGTCGACGTCAAGAACCACGTGTCCTTCGGAAGCCCAGAGCTTTCGTGGAAGCCGGATCCGCTGCGAGCGGCGAGTGTCGGGCTGACGACGGACGAGATCGCCGCACAGACGAGCGCGCAGCTCTTGGGCGACGTCGCGACGCGCATCCAGCAACAGGACCGGTTCATCGACGTGCGCGTGCGCTACCCCGATCGGTGGCGCGTCGACGGGAGCGTCGAGGGTCTGGGGCCGACGGTGTTGATGAGGAGTCAGGCCGCGGATGGGCAGACGAGCTTCGTGCCCCTGTCGTCGGTCGCGCATTTCGAGCGC
>JANLUN010000444.1:0-1179 GCA_031363505.1 Planctomycetota bacterium
GCGCTGCGGTGCGGCGGGATCCTGTGCAGCGACGAGAGGGAGAACGCCGAGCGCGGCCAGCGATGCCATGAGTGCGAGCACGACGAACGAGGATCCTCGCGTGCCGGCCGATGGCTGTCCAGGTCTCGGACCGAGCGGGCCGAGGATCGAGTCGTGCGAGAGAGAAGCTCTGACTTCGAGCGCCAAAGGGCGTCGTCGGGGGTCGAGCGACGACCCTCGACGACGCCAGATGAAAAGAAGCGCTGCGCGATCTTCGATCGCAACGCGCTACCGCGAGCGCACGATCACCGGCCCGACAGCACGACGTGATAGTTCGAGCCGCCCGAACCGCTCGTCACGCGCACGAGCACGTTCTTGCCCGGGACCGGGTACACGCGCGTCTGCGTCGTCGAGCCGTTCTCGCCCGTGATCGTGAACTGGTCGAGCAAGATCGGAAACGCCGGCTCCACGATCAGCATGAGCTGGACGACGACGTTCCCGTTGACGGCTCGCCCACTCACGCGCAGATCGCTGATCGCGCTCATGTTGAACGGCCCGAGCTCGAGGGCGGCACCTTCGTTGATCACGCCGAAGCCGGTGTCGTGAAAGAACGCGGGCGTCGACGCCACCGCGACGGCGTTCTGCGCGGGATCGATTTTCACCGTCCACGGACCGCTCTGTCCGACGGACCACGGTCCACTCTGCGACGCCTGGACGTTTCCGGCGACCGTAGTCGTGCCCGTGACCGCGAGCTGTCCGGTGACCGGCACCGGGTTCAGCGCACTGTTCACGACGATGACGTCCTTCGTCGAACCATTCCCGTTCCCATTGCCTTGCGCTTGAACGAGGGCTTCGGGGACGAACCGAAACGCGAGGATGGCTCCGATGAAGCCGGCGGCGATCAAGATTTTCTTCGATGAATGCATGGTGTCTCTTCCAGGTTCTTGTGTTGCTTGGGGCGCCAGCGGCGCGTCGTGAACGAAGTCACGCATCGCAATGGAGGCGGAGCCTCATCGCCGGACGAGGTCCCAAGTGCGGCGCGAGCTCGGATCTGTCGCTGATTTGGACCTTTCTTCGCGAATCGACGGGATTCCGCTCGGACCCGCATGCGCAGGGCGGCGTCCGGGCGCCGTCGTCGAGGATCAACCGATGACCCTCGACGACGGCGAACGAGACGAGCGCGGAACAACCGTCGACGGT
>JANLUN010000454.1:0-3149 GCA_031363505.1 Planctomycetota bacterium
CGAGTCGAGCGAAGCGCGCGGTGCCGCTTGTCCCGACGGCGACGAACGGTCCGCGGTGCGACGACTGGACCTTCGCGGGCGGCACCGAGTTCTCCGATCGACGCGCGAGCTCGACCAACTGGTCGCGCGAGGGCGCGGCGCGGCAGCCCGCGATCGACGCGGCCGCGGCGAGAAGCGCGGCCGACCACCTGTGCGCGTGAGCTGGCATGTGGGCTCGCGGCGCCATATCCGTCAGCGCTTGATGTACTTGTCGATCAAGAGGCCGAGGCGCAGGCGCGCTTCGGGCGGAATGCGGTCGGGCGCGGTCATGATCGCGCTCCGCAGGGCATGCGCGCACGCACAACGCGCCTCACCGGCGAGCGCGGGAACGGCTCCGACGATCAGCTCGCGCGCGTTGCCGACGTTCTTGTTCATCACCGCGATGATCGCTTCGACCGTGACGTCCTCGTGCGACTCGTGCCAGCAGTCGAAGTCCGTCGCCATCGCGACCGTCGCGTAGCACATCTCGGCCTCGCGGGCGAGCTTCGCTTCCTGCAGGTTTGTCATCCCGATGACGTCGATGCCCCACTGCCTGTAGATCTTCGACTCGGCGCGCGTGGAGAACTGCGGACCTTCCATGTTCAAGTACGTGCCGCCGTCGTGGACCTTGATCTTCAACGCCCGCGCCGCGGCGAGCAAGGCCGTGCGCACGTCGGCGCACACCGGATCCGCGAACATCACGTGAGCGACGACGCCGTCGCCGAAGAACGTGTCCGCGCGATGTCGCGTGCGGTCGAAAAACTGATCGATCACGACGAAGTCACCGGGCTCGATGTCCTCGCGCATCGAACCGACGGCCGACACCGAGATGATGCGCGAGACGCCGAGCCTCTTGAGCCCCCAGATGTTCGCGCGGAAGTTGATCTCGGACGGGCTGATGCGATGGCCGCGTCCGTGGCGCGGCAGGAACACCATGCGCACTCCCGAGAGCACGCCGGTGACGAAGACGTCGCTCGGAGCGCCGAACGGGGTCGAGAGCTCGACCTCCTGCACTTCCGTCAGGCCGCGGATCTCGTAGAGACCCGAACCTCCTATGACGCCAATCACGGGCACACCGATCACAGGGACACCGGTCGCGGCACTCTGGCTCATGCGTTCATCCTCGGGAGCGCGGCCGCTTCGTCGGTGACCTCGTCGGGCGTCC
Source organism: Planctomycetota bacterium (assembly GCA_031363505.1). Lineage (GTDB taxonomy): Bacteria > Planctomycetota > UBA1135 > UBA1135 > JANLUN01. The sequence continues at coordinate 1,184 of JANLUN010000454.1, forward strand.
GGTCGAAGATCGCTTCGAGTTCGACGGCTTCGCGGGTCGTCTCGGTGCCTGCGCGCGAGGCTCCGGTCCGCCGCGCGGCGCTCGCCGCGGCTCGGACTCCTCGGCGACGAGGCGCGCGACCACGAGCGTCGCGTACGCACCGCGCGGAAGTTCGAAATGCAACGCGAGGGAATCGCGGCCCGATCGAGACAGCGAGAGCTGGTGCGGATGGATCACGAGCGCGCGGTCCTCGCCCTTGAGCTGGAATCCGCTGACGCCCTCGATGTGGAAATCATTGGCGCCGACGCCTTCGCGCTGCAACGCCTCGACGAGCAGCTCGCGTTGTCGCGGATGCGCGACGTCCGTCAATTTGGGTCCGGGCAACCGGAAGCGGTTGTTCATCGACGGGTCGCTCGGCATCGCGGCGCGCGCGAAGTAGAGCCGTCCCTCGGCCGTCGGGACGACGAGGCGCTCGGCGGGCGGCGTGATCGACTCGATGTAGCGCGCCACCGCGCGATTCCAGATGTGCGACTGCCACGCGTAGAGGTGAATGAGCCGCAGTCGCGACGCGATGTATCGGAACGCGCCGGCGTAGTCGTCCGGATTCCGCGCGAGGTGCTCGAACACCGAGTGGTGCTGGCCGAACTTGCCCGCGACCTCACGGCACGTGCGCCAATCGCCCCAATTCGCCGTGAGCGCGGCCTTGAAGCGTCGGTTGCGATCGTTGTCGCTCTCGGACTTCGCGCACAAGAGCGACTTGAGCGCGCGCTCGTGCTCTCCGACCACGAGGTCGCGCGCGATCCAACCCTGTCCGTGCCGCAAGTTGCCGAAGCGCTGCTCACCGAAGTAGTTCGGGATCCCGTGCTCGCGCACGACTTGCAGTTCGGCTTCGATGCGCTCGAGTGAACTCGGCGAGAGCTCGCGCAGGCGCACTTCGAACGCGTTGCCGAGGCTGTGCGCAGGCGACAGCGGCTCACTCGCGAAACCGACGGCTTCGATCTTGAGCTCCGGCGTCTGCAGGCGGACGGCGCGTCCCCTCGGCGCGCTCATGAACTGAGTCGTGACGCCCTGGCGGTCCTTGAGTCCCGCAAGGCCGACCTCGGCTTTGCCCACGCCGGCCATGTCGGCGAGCACGGCCGCGGCTTCGATCGACGTGAGCTTCTTCTTCGTGACGCGGTAGACGCGAAACGGTCCGCGATCGCGCAGATACTTGTCGTCGAGCAGCTCCCGCACGCGGAAGTCGCCGACCTTTTCTTTGATCCTCATGACATCCTCACGGCGCGCGCACCTTCGCCATCTGTTTGAGCAGGCGCGCGAAATCGCGCGGCATCGGCGCCTCGATGCGCAGCATGCGCGGCGCACCGATGTTGCTCGTGGGTTCGTCGCTCGCATGGATCGCGACCGCCGGTAGCTCGATCGCGAGCGCGTGCAGCGTCAGGCGGTCGATCAGCGGGCTCTCGTTGCCGCCGGGCTTCTTGTGGTAGTCGCGCTTGATCTCGGAGAGCGACAGCGAGTTCCGCCGGCCATACACGGGATCGACCGCGAGCGGGAATCCGACTTCGCGCATGTGCACGCGGATCTGGTGCGTGCGCCCCGTCAGCGGCTGACAGCGGAGCAACGTGTAGCCGCGGAAGCGCTGCTCGATCATGACCCTCGTCTGCGAGGGCTTGCCGTCCTTGCGGTCGACCTGCATCCGCCCGCTCTTCCGCTCGTCGGGTCCAATCGGCAGGTCGATGATCTCCTCGCCGCCGTCGGCGAGTCCGTATTCGCCCTCGACGAGCGCGATGTACGTCTTCGTCACGCGTCCGGCGTCGAAGGCTTCGCGCACTTGACGCTCCGCTTCGATCGTCTTCGCGACGAGCACGACACCGGTCGTGTCCTATTCGAGCCGGTGGAGAAGTCGCGGCCTGAACTCGAGACCGGGGCCAGGCGTAGAGGGATCCGCCCGCGCCAGCATCGACCGATCCAGCGCCATCACCAGGAGCGC
>JANLUN010000491.1:0-27023 GCA_031363505.1 Planctomycetota bacterium
CGCGAGGCACTCGTCGGGCGAAACTCGACAACGATCCCTGTCGCCGCCAAAGTGTGTCGCCAGCCGCGCGGTGATGGCTCATGGAGCACGACGACACACCCGAGAGCGCACATCAGCAGGCCGAAGCTCTCTGTCATGCGACGATTGGTGAGTTGAATGCCCGTCGACGAGAGGAGCTGGCAGACCAAATCGGGAAGCTGCTCGAGCGGCACGACACGGCCGCGATTGCTCATCAGCAGGCCAAGTCGCTCTTCAATGCGACGGTCGTAGAGTCCGACGCCTGTCGATGCGAAGCACTCGCAGATCGGATCGGGAAGCTACTCGAGCGCCACGACACTGCCGAGATCGCCTATCAGCAGGCGATGGCGCTTTTCAATGCGACGGTTGGCGAGCCAGAGGTCGGTCGGCGCGAAGCACTGGCAGATCGGATCGGAGACCTACTCGAGCGCCACGATACGGCCGCGATTGCACATCAACAGGCCAAGGCGCTCGTCAATGCGACGACTGGTGAGTCGGACGCTCGTCGGTGCAAAGCAGTGGCGGATCGGATCGGGAAACTACTCGACCGCCACAACATCGCCGAGATCGCATATCAGCAGGCCAAGGCGCTCAGCAATGTGACGTTCGTAGAGTCTGACGCCCGTCGGTGCGAAGCGCTGGCAAGTCGGATTGGGGAGCTACTCGAGCGTCACGACACTGCCGAGATCGCACATCAGCAGGCCATGGCGCTCTTCAACGCGACGGTTGGCGAGCCAGAGTTCGGTCGGCGCGAAGCACTGGCAGATCGGATCGGAAAGCTGCTCCTGCGTCATGACACCGCCGCGATCGCACATCAGCAGGCAAAGGCGCTCTTCAACGCGACGGTCATTGAGCCTGACACCCGTCGATGCGAAGCGCTGGCAGATCGGATTGGGAAGCTGCTCGAGCGCCATGACATCGCCGCGATCGCACATCAGCAGGCCAAGGCGCTCTTCAGCGCGACAGTCGACGAAGCCGATCTCGGTCGGCGTGAAGCACTGGTGGATCAGATCGGACAGCTGCTCGAGCGCCACAGCACTCCCGAGATCGCGCATCAGCACGCCAAGGCGCTCTTCAACGCGACGTTCGAAGCGCCCGGCGCCCGACGATGGGAAGAGCTGGCGGACCGGATCGGGCAGCTGCTTGAGCGTCATGACACGGCCGAGATCGCGCTGGAGCAGGCCAAGGCGCTCTGCAACGCGACGCACAAGGAGGCTGATCCGCGTCGGTGCGAATCACTGGCAGATCGGATCGGAACTCTGCTCGAGCGCCACGACTCGGCCGAGTTCGCACGTCAGCAGGCGATGGCGCTCAGCAATGCGGCGCTCGTGGAGCCGGACACTCGTCGGCGCGAGGCTCAGGCAGATCGGATCGGAAAGCTCCTCGAGCGTCACGACACGATCCAGATCGCCTATGAGCACGCCAAGGCGCTCTTCAACGTGACGTTCGATGCGGAAGTCCGCCGGCGCGAATTGTTGGCGGATCGAATCGGAAGCGTGCTCGAGCGTCACGACTCTGCTGAGATCGCGCATCTACAGGCAATGGCACTCTTCAATGGGACAGTCGGCGAGCCGGATGTTCATCGCCGTGCAGCACTGGCGGAACGGATCGGAGGGCTGCTCGCGCGCTACGGAACGGTCGAGATCGCACTCGAGCAGGCGAAGGCGCTGGGCAATGTGACGTTCGTGGAGCCGGACCCTCTTCGATGCGAAGCGTCGGCGGATCGAATCGGGAAACTGCTCGACCGCTACGACACGGCTGAGATCGCAGTTCATCGGGCAAAAGCGCTCCTCAATGCGACGGTCGTAGAATCCGACCCGAGACGGTGCGCAGCGCTAGCCGAACGGATCGCCGAGCTGCACGATCGCTACGAAACCGTGGAGATCGCAGAACGGCTTGCCTCGGCCATCATGAATGCCACCGTCGGCGAGCCGGAGCTTCGTCGGCGAGAAGCACTGGCAGAACGGATCGGTGCGTTGTTCGAGCGCCACGGCACGGCCGAGATCGCACTCGCCCTTGGGAGGGCCCTCAGAAATGTGACGTGCAAAGAGCCGGACGTCCATCGGTGCGAGGAGCTGGCAGAGCGGATCGGAAAGCTGCGTGCGCGCTTCGACACAGCCGAGATGGCGATTCAGCAGGCGGCGGCGCTCTACAATTCCACGGTCGGCGAATCGGGCGCCCGACGGTGCGAATCGTTGGCGCGTCGGGTCGGCAAGTTGCTCAAGCGGCACGCCACGGCCGAGATCGCGTTGTATCGGGCCAAGTCGCTCTGCAAAGCGATCGAAGCCGAGTACGACATCGAACGGCGCGAAGCGATGCGCCACGAGATTCGGGAGCTCGACGAGCGATTCCCGGGGAGCGGTTTCGCTGAGCTTCTCGATTGATCGAGGGGCGGCGTCCGGGTGCTCCGACCGGTCGAGGAGCCAGTCGGCCGTGGTTCTGAGCGGGATGCGGGAGTGTCATCGTTGGAGCAGTCTCAGATCCCGCCGTGAAATCGTCCGCGCGCGAACGTGCCGCTCGGATCGAGCGAGTCCTTGAGTCGCCGCATCCACTCGATCGCGGGAGTCGGACTTCCGAACGGGTCGAGTGCCTCCATCGCGGCCGCTGAGCCGCGGCGCAATTCGACCGAGAGTCCCGCGCCGCGCAGCTCGCGCACGAGCGCGGCGATGACTTCGCTGTCGATGTGTGCTGGCCAGAGGTGCACGTCCATCGTGGCGATCAGCGCGTCGACGACCACGCGCGCGGAGAGGTCGTGCGAGCCGATGGTCGCGAACAATGCGGGCAGACGTGTCGACAACGAGGACGGGAGCGCCGACACGTGTAGGTGCGGCCAGGCACCGGCTTCGAGCTCGCACTCTCTAAGCCGAGCGATCTCGCGAGCGGCTTCCTCGCCTTCGAAGTGCACGGACTTCGGCAACATCGAGAGCACGATCCCACGTTCCCATTCGACGACTTCGCTCGCTCCAGCGAGGACGACGTTCAGCGCAACGTCGCTCGCGTTTCTCGAATCGGCTTCCAGTCGCAGTGCGAGCAGCCGGACGGCCGATCTCGAGATCGCGCTCGCGGACTCGAGCGCCGACGAGAGTGACAAGCCCTCCGCGTGGACGACGACCTGGCGCTCCGGCAACGGGAAGAGCCGCAGTGTCGCTTCGAGGATCACGCACAGCGTGCCGTGCGAGCCGCAGTAGAGCCGGTGCATGTCGTAGCCGGTGACGTTCTTCACGAGTCGCCCGCCGCTCTTCACGACCGTTCCGTCGGCGAGCGCGACGCGCATGCCGAGAACGTGATTCCGAACTGGGCCATGACGTGCACGGTCGAGCCCGCTCTGTCCCGAAGCGAGCACTCCACCGAGCGTCGCGGTTTCACCGCGCGGCACGAGCGGCGTGAGGTGGTTCCCACCCGCGCGTGCAACGGCTTCGAGCGTCGCCATCGACGTTCCGGCGCGCGCCGTCAGCGTTCCGTCGGCGGGTTCGTACGCCACGACGCCCGCGAAGTCGCGCGTGGACAGCCCGAAGTCCACGTGACTCGGCGGTCGGCACCAACCGAGCTTCGATCCGTGTCCCAGCGGCACGAGCGCGAGCCGGTCGTGTGCGGCGATGCGCAACGTCTCGACGAACTGAGCTTCGTTCCGCGGACACGCAATCGGGATCGCGTGAAGTCCGTCGAGCTCCGTCGTTCGAATCGAATCGGCGCCGAAGAGCTGCCCGAGGGTGTGGCGGACGTCGGACACGATCACACCGGGCGCAGGCGCGAACTCGCGCGCGTCTCCATGCACGCCCGCACGGGGATGAGCTTGCCCGGGTTCATCGATCGCAGCGGATCCCATGCGTCGCGCGCGCGACACATCGCCGCGAGGTCCTCCGGCGTGAACAGCCAATCCATCGCTTGCAGCTTTTCGAGGCCGACGCCGTGCTCGCCGGTCAGCGATCCGCCGGCCTCGATGCACGCCTTCATGATGAGGTCGCCGGCTTCGAGGACGCGCGCGGTCTCGTCCGCGTCGCGCCGGTCGTAGCAGATGTTCGGGTGCAAGTTCCCGTCACCGGCGTGGAACACATTCGCGACCTTGAGCTTTCGCTCATGACAGATGCGCGTCGCGAGCCGCACGAGCTCCGCCAGGCGCGTGCGCGGCACGACGACGTCGGCGACGTAGAGATCCGGCGCGACGCGCCCCATCGCACCGAACGCGCCTTTGCGGCCGGCCCAGAGCTTCGCGCGCTCGGCCGGATCGCGGCCGCGGCGGATCTCGAGGGCGTTTCGACGATGCAGGATCGGCAGGATCTTGCGCGTGGTGACATCGACTTCGACATCGCTGCCTTCGACCTCGATGAGCAGCACCGCTTCGGCGTCGGCTGGATATCCCGCGCGCAGGACGCTCTCCTCGACCGCGCGGATCGTCAGACGGTCGAGGATCTCGAGCGCTGACGGCTCCAATCCCGCGGCGATGATGTCGCTCACCGATTCGCACGCGGCGTCGAGGTCGGTGAAGATGGCGAGCAGCGTCTCGACCGCGGCCGGCAACGGCGAGAGCTTGACCGCGATCTCGGTCGCGATGCCGAACATGCCTTCGCTGCCGACGAAGAGCCCGACGAGATCGAAACCGAGCGGATCGATCGCCGGCGCGGAAAGATCGAGCACGCGGCCTTCGACCGTCACGATCACGAGGCCGAGCACATGTTGCGTCGTCGCGCCGTGCTTGAAGCAGTGCGGGCCGCCGGAGTTCTCCGCGACATTGCCGCCGATCGTGCACGCGCGCTGGCTCGATGGATCGGGCGCGTAGTAAAGGCCGTGCGGCAGTGCGGCTTGGCTGAGATCGTGGTTGACGACTCCGGCTTGCACGCGCGCGAAGCGGTCGCGCGCGTTGACTTCGATGACATCGCGCATGCGTGCGGTGCCGATGACGACGCCGTCGCGAACGGGTGTCGCTCCGCCCGAGAGCCCCGTGCCGGCGCCGCGCGGCACGACGGATATGCGAGCCTCGTGGAGGATCGCGAGCGCGCGCGCCGTCTCGCGCGTGTCGCGCGGCAGCAGCACGAGATCCGGCATCTCCTTGAAGATCGCGAGCCCGTCCGACTCGTAGGGGAGTCGTCGCGCGCGGTCGTGCAGAAGTCCCGCGGGCCCAAGGACGTTTCGCAACGCCGCGACGACGCCCGCGTCCATCAGAAGTCGATGCGCTCGAGCCTCAGGCGCGCGAAACAGAGCATGAGAATCATGAACGCGAGCGACGAACCGATCGAGAAGAAGGCGTTGAACTTCAGCTCCGAAGTCCAGCCGAACTGCTTCTCGTACCAGTCATTCGGATCCTGGAACGCGCTGGATTGGGCGAGCTTGATCGACTCGAGGAACGCGCCGACCTTCTCGTCGCGTTCCGATTGCGACCACCGGTCGGGGTTCATCGTCGCGACGACTTCGAAGAACGAGTCGCCCGACGTGAAGATCGCGGCGCGGCACGACGCGGCAGATTCCGTCCATTCGACGAACACGGGATACGCGCCGCCGATGGTGGCCGGATACGCGGCCGAAGCGCCGCTCTCGGAGTCGTTCGAGCGGATGATCGTTGGCGGCGTGATCGCGCGGCCGCTCGCGCTGATCCGTTCGGCGAAGCCGTCGGCCGCTGCGTTGGTGCTCAACTTGCGCGGCTTGCCGCTCCCACCCGAACGCTCCTGCAGTCGACTCTTGCGCACGATTTCGATGCGCGCGAGCTCCGCGCCGTCGCGGCTCTTCGCGGCCCAGACGGCCGGCTCGCGCAAGAGATCGACGACGCGTCCTTCCTCGCTGCGCTTTGGATTCGGCGGCGAGATGAGCTCGAAATCCGGCGGCGGCTTCGACACGGTCAGCTTGCCCGTCGGATCGATGACGGCATCCGATGGTCCAGCGACGGCCTTGCGCAGCATCTGCGCCAAGTGATCGGCGTCCGTCGTCTTCGGTAACGTGTAGTGCAAGACGTCGAGCGCGCCCGAGAGAAACCGAACGATCCATGGCTTCGACTCTCCGTCGGCATCCGGAGTCGCCTCGGACTCGCTCTTCTCGTCCTGCGCTTGCGTCTTCACGACGCGGCTCAGCCCGACGTCGTCGTCCCACTCGCGAATGTGCCAAATGCCGTGGACGCAGCCGCTCGTCATGAACATGACGAGCGTGAGCAAGATCGCGGCGACGGTGCTCCGCGTGAACACACCGACCGCGGTCGAGAACGCGTGCAGGATCGCGAAGAGATAGATGAGCGTGAACGCTCCCCACAAGAACCCGGGGTCGTGGTATCCCGACACGACCAGCAGTCCGAAGTAGATGCCGACGATCAGGATCACCGACAAGATGGCTACGAAGAGAACTCCCGCGAAATAGCGCGACAGGAGCAGCGTCCGGCGCGAGACGGGCTTCGAGAACAGGATGTCGGCGGAGCCCTTCTCGAGCATGTGCGGCACGAAGAACGCCGTCGCCGAAACACACACGGCCATGCCCATGTTGCCGACGAGCGTGTCGACGAGCAGGGATTGGTAGATCTGGATGACCTTCGTCTGGAAGTCGATCGCCGGAATCGATCCGGCCGGCACACTGAGGAAGCGCAGGACGTCCGCGTAGGAGATCGAGCTCCATCCGTAGAGGAGATTCACTTCGTCCTTGCCGAAATCGATCACGTACGCGGGCGCGATCAACGCCAACACAAGGACGAGCAGCAACCGGAAGATCTTGTTGTCGAGGACTTGATAGAACGCGTCCTCGAGCAGGGCGCGCGTCGTGGGCGAGCTCATCGCGGTTCCTTCACCAAGTGGATGAACGATTCCTCGAGCGTCAATCGACGCTGCGAGATGCCGCGGATCGCGACGTTCGCTGCGCGGAGGCGATCGATCGCTCGCTGCATCTCGTCGTCTGACACTTTGATCTCGAAGCCAGATGCCGCGAGCCGGAAGTCCGTCCCGATCCCTTCGAGCAGTCGATCGAGATTCTCCGGAATCGCACGCAGCTCGAAATGAGCGGCGCCCGTGCGCGGCGTGAGCTCGTCGACCGAGCCTTCGCGCAGCACCTTGCCCTTCGTCATGATCACGACGCGGTCGCAGATCAGCTCGACCTCCATCAAGAGGTGCGAGTTGATGAACACGGTCACTCCGTCGTGCTTCAGGTCCTGCACGATCGATCGGATCGCCGCGCGTCCAACCGGGTCGACGCCGTCGGTCGGTTCGTCGAGGAACACGAGATCGGGACCGTGGATCAGCGCTTGCGCGAGTCCGATGCGCTGTTGCATCCCCTTCGAGTACTCGCGCACTTTGCGGTCGGCGCTCTGCTGCATGCCGACGAGCTCGAGCAACCGAGGCATGCGGTGCTCGATGTCGGACTCCGTCGCGCCCGACATCATTCCGAAGAGCCGCACGACTTGCCGTCCGGTGAGATAGCCCGGCAAGCGGTGTGCTTCGGGCAGGAACCCGATGCGCCGGCGCGAAGTTGGATCACCCGGCGGTCGTCCGAAGAGCAGGGCCTCGCCTTCGTGACCGCGCACGAGCCCGAGCAGGATCTTGATCAGCGTCGTCTTGCCGGCGCCGTTGGGACCGAGCAAACCGAAGACGGTGCCGCGCGTGACGTCGAGCGAGACGCCGTCGAGCGCGCGGAAGCCCTTCTTGCCGAGCCAGCGCTTGCCGTACGTCTTTCCAAGACCACGCACCGAGAGAACCGCGTCGCCGGGTTGGTTCCTGTTCGTCGCGGTCATTGCTTCGAGCAGGATAGCGTCGACACGACGTGCATACGCAGCGCCGTTCGCGTCGATCAACCGGCGAGCGTCAGCTTCGCCGCGCCGATCCAGCCCGCGTCCGCGCCCAGCCGCGCCGGGCTAAGGCGCACGGTTCCATGCCGATCGCCGTACGAGCGCTCGTCGATCCCAGCGCGAATTCCCGGTTCGAGGACGTCGAGCGCCGCACCGAACCCGCCGCCGATCACGAACGAGCGCAGATCGAGCAGCGTCACGACCGCGGCGAGCCCGCGACCGAGGTCGCGACCGATGTCGGTCAGGAGATCGCGCTCGGCGCCGGCGCGCTCTCGTGCGCACTGCGCGAGCAGGGCGAGGTCGCCGGGACGCGCGCTCGGTAGACCACGCGCGAGCGCGCGCGTTCGCGCAGCGCTCGCCGAAGCGAGCGTCTCGAGGCATCCGCGCGCTCCGCAGCCGCACAGCGGGCCGTTCGGATCGACGACCACGTGGCCGATCTCGCCCGCCATGCCGCCCGGACCGCGGTGGAGCTCTCCCGCGAGGAGCAACCCGCCGCCGATCCCGGTTCCCAGCGTCACGACCAGTACGTGCTGTTCGCCTTGCGCCGCGCCGAGCCAGTGCTCACCGAGCGCGGCTGCGTTCGCGTCGTTTTCGATCGCGATCCTGTGTTCGTCGAGCGTGAGGCGCCGTGCGAGTTCGCGTGCGAGCGACACGCCGCGCAGGCAGGGGAGGTTCGGCGACTCGAGGATCCGCTTCTCGTCGCGATCGATCAAACCGGGCGTTCCGAGACCGAGTGTGCGCGATGCACCCAGCTCGCGCGCGAGACCCGCGATGCGATCGAGCACGGCCTCTGCGCCGAGCTCGAGGCCCGACGCGATCGAGCGACGTTCGAGGATGTCGCCCTGCGGCGAGATCGCTCCCGCCTTGATCGCGCTGCCGCCGAGATCGATGCCGACAAGTCGCGCCGTGTTCACGGCGCTCAGTCGTCGACGGCGGAGTTCTTCACGCGCCGCATGACGCGACGGTACGCCTTCACGTAGTTCTTCGCCGTCGCCTGCCAGGAGAAGTCCTGCTTCATCGCGCGCAGGACGATCGCCTTCCACTCCGCTGCGTCCTTGTAGTGCTTACGGGCGACGTCGAGACCCTCGAGCAAGCCGTCGCCCGAGTACGTGCGGAACACGAAGCCCGTGCCGTGCTTGAGGTCCTTCTCGACGTTGATCACGGTGTCGTCGAGTCCGCTCGCGGCGTAGATGAGCGGAAGCGCGCCGTAGCGCATGCCGATCGCGCACAGCGCGTTCGAGGCGTGGTAGTGCGACGGCATGACGAGAAGATCGGCGCCGGCGAGCAGAGTGTGCGCCGAGTTGACGTTGTAGCCCTCGATCAAGCGGCAGCGTCCGCTGAACGTGGACTCCATCGTCTTCACGCGCTCGATCATCTCGGGCTTGCCCGAGCCCATGATCACGACCTCGACGCTGCTCTCGAGCACCGACGTCATGACTTCGGCGAGGATGTCGAAGCCGCTGTCGGCGTCGAGTCGGCCGATCACTGCGGCGAGCGGGATCCGCGCGCCCGAGTCGAGCCCTAGCACCGACTGAAGCGCCGACTTGCACTTGCGCTTGCCGTTGAGCTCCTTGTCCTTGACCGAGAACGTCTGCGGCAACAGCGAGTCGTTGCTCGGATCCCACGTGCGGTAGTCGATGCCGTTCGTGATCCCGACGAGTTCCTTGTGACGGCGCCGGAACGTGTCTTCGAGTCCGTAACTGCGATCGATCTCCTGGATGCGCTCGGCGTGGCTCGGGGAGTGCGTTCCGATGATCGTTCCGAACTCGGCGCCGGCCTTCAGGAAGTTCACCTTGCCGGCGAGCTCGACACCGTTGACGTGTTGGAACACAGCGCGCGGCAAGCCGATGTGCGGAAGGATCTCGCGCTCGAAGCTGCCTTGCATCGCGAGATTGTGGATCGAGAAAAACGTGCCCGCTTTGCTCGCCGGATGATCGGGATGCTTGGTCGCGTACTCGTACTGGCGGATGACCGGAATCAGTCCGGTCGTCCAGTCCATGCAGTGCAGGATGTCCGGCTCGAACTTGAGGAGCGGCAGGCTCTCGAGCACCGCGCGTCCAAACGCCGCATACCGCCGCCAGTTGTCGGGGTAGGGGCCTTCCTCGTCGCCGTACGGATGACGGGCGCGGAAGAGCTGGGGATGGTCGATCAGCACGACCGGCAAATCGCCGAGGAGCCCTTGGTGGATCGTGATCGTCGCGCGCGCCGTACCGTCTTTGATGCGCACGTCCCCGACGACCTTCAGCTCCGCCAGCGCGGATGGATTGACGTCGGCCGAGTACGGCAAGAAAACTCGTACATCGCCGCCTTCTTGTCGAAGGGTGCGAGCGAGCGACTCGGAGACTTCCGCCAGGCTCGTGCGACGAACCAGGGACTGGAGCTCAGGGCTTATGAATGCGATTTTCAACGCCGTGCGGCGCCCACCGGGAGCGCGCGCTCGGCGCTCTCGCAACGCGGCTGTCGTGTGCCGGATGTCGAACGCATTCCGAGTGACGCTCGGGGCTAGCTTCCCAGGGGCTCGGGGACGGAGCGGACGGGGGTCAGACCGGCCGTGAATCCGAATCCAGAGCTGTCAAGGCGGCGATCAACCTAGAAAAGTCGCCGCTCGATCCCCACGAAGCAATCGCAATATCCTTCTAAGCGACTGGCCTGTATCGACTTAAAATCTAGTCCTGTGTGCCGGTCGGCCGCCCTGTTCCGCGGGTCACCCCGTCTGGAAGCCTGCCCGCGGTGCCCGGTGCTCCTGTAGAATCCCCGCCCTTCGTCGCGCGGCGGAAGACTCGCGCGTCCCGAAGTTCGCGCAACTGCGCTTCATGACAGCCAGCCCGAACAAGCTCGTAGAACTCTCGCTGTCCGCGTTCACCGATCGACTCGCCGAGCGCACGGCCACCCCGGGGGGAGGAAGTGTCGCAGCACACCTGGCCTCGATGGGGGCGGCGCTCACCACGATGGCGTTCCGCTTCACATCGGGTCCCAAGTTCGCGACGGTCGAAGCCGCGATGGCGGCGCGCGTCGAGGAACTCGAGCGGCTCAAGCGGCGCGCCGGCGATCTGGTCGACCACGACACGGCGGCCTACGACGCGGTCAGCGCGGCGATGAAGCTGCCGAAGGACTCGGACGCGCAGAAGGCGGCGCGGGATCAGGCGATCCAGTCCGCGCTCGGCGTGGCGCTCGAAGTGCCGTTCGAGACGCTCGAGACGGCTCTCGCGGCGCTGCGTCTGTGTGCCGCCGGGGCGAGCGACGTGAACTCGAATCTCGCCAGCGATTGCGCGACCGGCGCATTGTGTTTGGCGAGCGCGTGCGAGAGCGCCCTGATGAACGTCAAGATCAACGCTGGCTCGATCCGCGACAAAGGCTACGCGCTCCCGAGGGTCGCTCGCGCCGAAGAACTTCGTCGAGAAGCCGCGGAGTTGCTCGAAACCGTTCGTTCGGCAGCGCGTCAGAAGCTCGGCTGAGGAATCCTCGATGCACCGAATCGTCTTGCTGCGACACGGCGAGAGCCAGTGGAACCGGGAGAACCGGTTCACCGGCTGGCGCGACGTGCCGCTTTCGGAAAAGGGAGTCCTGGAAGCCGAGGAGGCGGGACGGCGGCTCACCGAAGAGGGTTTCGTCTTCGATGTCGCCTACACGAGTCTCCTGAAGCGCGCGATCAAGACGCTGTGGATCACGCTCGAGCAGATGGACTTGATGTGGGTGCCGGTGATCCGCGACTGGCGGCTCAACGAACGCCACTACGGGGCGCTCACGGGGCTCGACAAGGCCGAGACCGCGGCGCGTCACGGCGAGGATCAAGTGCTCGTGTGGAGGCGCAGCTACGACATCCCGCCGCCCGCGTACAAGGTCGGCGATCCGGACAATCCGTCGAGCGATCGACGCTACGCGAAGCTCTCGGACAAAGAACGGCCGCTGTGCGAATCGCTCGCGGACACCGTCGCGCGCGTCGTGCCGTGTTGGGAGAAGGAGATCGCTCCGCGCCTGCGCAATGGCGAACGCTTGATCGTCGCCGCGCACGGCAACAGCTTGCGCGCACTCGTTAAACATCTCGACGGCATCCCGAACGACAAGATCGTCTCTCTCAACATTCCGACGGGCATTCCGCTCGTGTACGAGCTCGATCGCGATTTGAAACCGATCAAGAGTCGCTACCTCGCGAGTGAGCACGAGATCGCCGCGGCGCAGCACGCGGTCGCGGCGCAAGGCAAAGTGAAGCGGTGAGCTCGAGCGACTCCGCGAGGTGAACGATGGAAGGCCTTGGAGAGCTCGTTTCGGAGGCGGTTGCTTGGGCGCTCGCAGCACCGCGCAAGAGCCCTCAGCGTTGGATTCTGCTGGTTGGAATCGTGACCGCGACGGTTCTCGTGATCGCGATCGTGGCCGTGGTCCGCAACTAGACTGCGCGGACGGCTGACGTCGTCAGTCCCGCTCGTCGATCCAAGCCATCTGGATCGCTTCGAGGATCTGCTCGTTGCTGCGTTTCGGATCGCCGGCGAACCCGTCCAGCTCGGTCACCCAGCAGTGCAGGTCGGTGAATCGCACGCTGAGCGGATCGACGTCCGGAAACTTGTCGAGGAGAGCGATCGCGATCTCGCGCACGTCCGTCCAGACGATCTTCGGGCTCGCCATCGTCCTTACACGTCGTTCAGCGACTTGCCCATCAGCGCCTTCTGCGCGACGTTGTTCATCAAGAGCGAGGCGAGCGGCAGCGTGGCGCGCTCCAACTCGTCGCGCGTCTTCTGCAACGCGACGGGATCGCTGGTCTCCGCCGCGTTCTTGGCCTTCGCCACGGCTTCTGTGAGATCCAAGTAGCTTTCGCGATCGAGCCCCGCGTGCGCCGCGTTCAGGTGCTTCTCCGTGGCGTGGACCATCGTGCCGATCTCGATGCGGAGATCGGCGATGCGTCTCGATTCGAAATCGTCGCGCGCGTGGTCGAACGACGCCTTGAGCATCGCTTCCACTTCTCCATCGGTCAGGCCGTGCATCGGCTTCACTTCGATGTGCGCGCTGGCGCCGGTCGACTCTTCCTTGGCGCTGACCGTCAGCAATCCGTCGGCGTCGATATGGAAGCGCACCGCGATGCGCGCCATTCCGGCGGGGAGCGGTGGGATGCCGCGCAGTTGGAACGTCCCGAGACTGCGGCAATCGCGCGCGAGCTCGCGCTCGCCCTGTACGATGTTGAAGTCCATCCCGGTTTGATTGTCGGCGTACGTGGTGAATCCCTCGGTCGCGTGGCAGGGAATCGTCGAGTTGCGCTGGATGACCTTCGACACGGCGCCGCCCATCGTCTCGAGCCCGAGCGACAGCGGCGTCACGTCCATCAGGAGCATGTCGCGCTTGCCGCCGACGAGGATGTGCGCCTGCACTGCGGCCCCGAGCGCGACGACTTCCTCGGGGTTGAGCTCCGTGTGCGGCTTGCGTCCGAAAAACTCCTCCACGCGCGCGCGCACCGCGGGAATGCGCGAACTGCCGCCGACGAGCACGACTTCGTCGATCTGCTGTCGCGCTAGGCGTGAGTCCGACAGCGCTTGACGGCAGGCGTCGATCGAACGATTCACGAGATCCGCGGTGATGCGGTCGAACTCTTCGCGCGTGACGCGACGGCGCCAATTGAGCCGCAACTCGGGGACGACGAGGTGCATCTCGGCTTCGGGCTGGTGCGAGAGCTCGATCTTGCACTTCTCCGCCGCCAGTCGAACGCCTTGCTGGAAGCCCGGGTCTTCGATCGTTTGCGGACCGACCTTCGCACGCAACTCCGTGCGCGCGATCTCCGCCAAGCGCTGGTCGAAATCGTCGCCGCCGAGGTGCGTGTCGCCCGCGGTGGCGAGCACACGGAACACGCCGTCTTCGATCGACAGGATCGAGACGTCGAACGTGCCGCCGCCCAGGTCGTACACCGCGACGTTTCCTTGACCGCGTTGATCGAGTCCGTACGCGAGGCTCGCGGCCGTGGGCTCGTTGACGATGCGGAGCACGTCGATGCCCGCCAGTCGCGCCGCGTCTCGCGTCGCCTGCCGCTGCGTGTCGTCGAAGTACGCGGGAACGGTGATGACGGCGCGCGTGACCTCTTGGCCACCCAGCGCTGCATACGCGATGTTTTTCACGCGCATCAGGATCAACGCCGACAATTCCTGGGGCGAGTACTTCTTGCCGCGCACTTCGAGTTGAATGAGCCCGCGCTCGGTCTCGCTCGCTTTGTACGGCAAGCTCGCGAGTTCGGGTCCGACGTCCTTCAGCCCGCGGCCCATGAAGCGCTTGATGCTGAAGATCGTGTTGCGCGGGTCGACGACGGCTTGATCGCGTGCTTCGCGACCGACGAGCGGCGGTCCGTCCTTGGGGAAATAGATCACCGACGGAACCAGCGCGGAGCGAGCCTCCGCGTGGAGCACGCTCGGTCGTCCGTCGCGCCATACGGCGGCCAGCGAGTTCGTCGTGCCCAGATCGATGCCGAGAGCGAGCTCGCTCGCGCTGTTGTTGAGGACTTCGAGTTCGATGTAGCCCATGTTCGAGGTTCAGCGCACGGCCGGTCGGGAGAGTCTCTGGGCTTCGATGTCACCCAGGGCTCGGTCCAAGTACCGAACGGCATTCAGATCGCGGCGGATGTCGCGCAACGACGACGCGCCGCGCGCTGGAAGCGGCGTGAGCCTGGCACGGATCGAATCGATCGTCTCGGCGCGTTGCGCGCGCAGTTCCTGTTCGAGCTCGTCGAGATGCGCGGTCGTGGCCGCATTCGGGCCGGCGGCCTGAGCCTCTTCCAGCACTTCGTTCCACTCGAGCACCTCGAGCAGGAACTCCTTCGGCATCTGACGTTCGTCGTTCTCGTCGGGACCACCGAGATTGCGGACGAACCAATCGGCGCGGCGAGCGTCATCGGCGAGGATGTCGCGCGCTTCGTTGAGTCGTGCGCTGTTGCTCTCAGCCAGCGCGCGCACTTCGGGCGACGCGGCCGCGAAGTAGTCGGGATGCGTCAGCCGGCTGAACCGCAAGAGTCGTTTGTGGAGTTCACGCGCATCGATCTCGTCGGTCGGAACCCACCCGAGGATCGCGAACGGCGTCACGTCGGCGTCGAGTGCGAGCAGCCGGCCGCACGCGACGCAGCCGACCGGCGTTTCGAGCTCGGTCGCGCACTGAGGACAGCGGGACATGATGTGACCGCGCGCAGCGGAGTCCGCCGCGGTCACACGGAAAACGACTCGCCGCAGCCGCAGCTCTTGGCTGCGTTGGGGTTGCCGAACTTGAAGCCGCGGCCCATCAGGTTGTCTTCGAAATCGATCTGCGTGCCGTTGAGGTAGAGGAAGCTCTTCGGATCGCAGACGACCTTCACGCCCTCGAACTCCGTCACCTGATCGATCTCGCCGACTTGGTCGTCGAATCCGAGCTGGTACGAGAATCCCGAACATCCGCCGCCCTTCACGCCGACGCGCAGCGCCGTGTTCTCGGGCAACTTCTGGTCGCTGATGATGCGGCGGATCTCTTGGACCGCCCGCGCAGTGAGCGCAATCAAGACTTCGTTCCTCCCTTGTGCTCGCGCTTCGACTTGTAGTCCGCGACCGCCGACTTGATGGCGTCTTCGGCCAGCACGCTGCAGTGGATCTTCACCGGCGGGAGCGAGAGCTCCTCGACGATCTGGGTGTTCTTGATGCCCATGGCTTCGTCGAGTGTCTTGCCCTTGATCCACTCGGTCGCGAGGGATGAGCTCGCGATCGCCGAGCCGCAGCCGAACGTCTTGAACTTGGCGTCGACGATGCGGTCGCCTTCGACTTGGATCTGCAGCTTCATGACGTCGCCGCACTCGGGAGCGCCGACGACGCCGGTTCCGACCGTCGGGTTCGACTTGTCGAGCGAACCCACGTTGCGCGGGTTGTTGTAGTGATCGATGACTTTGTCGCTGTATGCCATATGTTCGCCGTCCGTTCTCCGAAGCAGGGTCTGCGAGTCAGTGGCCGCCCGACCAATTGACCGTGGAGAGGTCGATGCCTTCTTGAACCATCTCGTAGAGCGGTGAGAGTTCGCGCAGGCGCTTGACCGCTGTGATGACGTGGTCGATCGCGTAATCGACTTCTTCGCGCGTCGTGAAGCGTCCGAAACCGAAGCGAATCGAGCTGTGCGCGAGCTCGTCGCCGACACCCATCGCGCGCAGCACGTGACTCGGCTCCAGGCTGGCCGACGTGCACGCCGAACCCGAGGACACCGCCACGTCCTTGATGCCCATGATCATCGATTCGCCTTCGACGTAGTTGAAGGAGAGGTTCGCGTTGTTGGGCAGCCGGTGATCCTTGTCACCGTTCCGGTGCACGTGGTCGAGCGAGGCGAAGATGCGTTCCTCGAAGTAATCCCTAAGACCGCGCGTGTGCGCCGTGTCCTTCTCCATGTCCGTGCGCGAGATCTCGCACGCGCTGCCCAGCCCGACGATGCCGGGCACGTTCAACGTGCCCGACCGCATGCCGCGCTCGTGTCCGCCGCCGTCGATCTGCGCAACGAGACGTACACGCGGATTCTTGCGTCGCACGTACAGGCAGCCGACGCCCTTCGGCCCGTAGATCTTGTGACCCGACAAGCACAGTAGGTCGACGTGATCGGCTTCGACGTCGACGGGCACCTTGCCGACGGCTTGCGTCGCATCGGTGAAGAAGAGGGCGTTCTTCGCGTGGCACAGCGCGCCGATCTCGCGGATCGGATTCAGCGTGCCGACTTCGTTGTTGGCCCACATCAACGCGACGAGGATCGTGTCCGGACGCAGCGCCTCTTCGACCATCTCGGTCGTGATGCGACCCGTCTTCGTGGGCTTCAGGTACGTCACTTCGTACCCGAGCTTCTCGAGGTGCTTGCACGTATCGAGCACGGCCTTGTGCTCGACTTGGCTCGTCACGATGTGCTTGCCCTTTTCGACGTACATCTCCGCGACGCCTTTGATCGCGAGGTTGATCGCCTCGGTCGATCCGGACGTGAAGACGATTTCCTTCGGCGAAGCGTGGATCAGCGCTGCGATCTGCGCGCGCGCACGTTCGACGGCCTCTTCGGCGCCCCAGCCGAACGAGTGGCTGCGACTCGCTGCGTTGCCGAACTGATTCGTGAAGAACGGCATCATCGCCTCGAGGACACGCGGGTCCATCGGCGTCGTCGCTTGGTAATCGAAATAGATGGGCAGGTTCATGGCGTGGGCGAGTGCGGAGGGTCGTTCGGCTCGGTGCCGGCGACGATCGCCACTGGGATGGGTTTGGGTCGGAGGAGCGATCGCAGGGTCGTGCGCTCCATCAGGTGCCACACTCCCTCGCGTATCCGGTGAAGCGGAGAGCGAATGGGGCAGATGTGCTCGATGCCGCATTCCCCATGGACCGCCGGCGCGAGCGTTTCGCAGCTCGTCAACGAAGGGCGGCCCTCGAGGGCGACCACCACCGCGCCGAGCGTGATCTGATCGGCAGCACGAGCGAGGACGTAGCCGCCCGTCGCGCCGCGGTGCGAGTGCACCAGGTTGGCTCGGCAGAGGTCCTTCAGCACCTCAGCGAGCAGGCGGCGCGGGATCGGATACTGCTCGCTGATCTCCCGGACGCTCACGATCTCGCCGGCCCGATCCGCCATGTAGACCAGGGCGATCAGGCCGTATTCGGTTCGCTTGGTGAGCTGAAGCATGGGTCGGGGGGAAAGCGCACTATTCTAGTGCTATATCGGCCGCGAAGAAAGGCCGCACCGATCGATCGGGCAGCCGAAGGCAAGTATAGGCCCCGCTCGGAAACCCGACCAGGTTGGCAGCGGGTCAATCCTTCCGACTTCGGGTGGGGCGGGCTCGCCGATCGACAAGTGTTGAGCTCAAGCGGGCGCGCAGGCTTGTCCGATGACGATGTCATGTCCGAACGAGCTCAGCCTGTGTGCATCACGTGCAGCTTGCCGGTGGGCGAGCCGCTGCGCTTGAACCGTCTGGAAAACGGTCAGGTCTGCCCGAGCTGTCGCGACCGCGTCCTCGAATCGATCCCGCCGGCGCTTCCGACCGCGGCGGTCGAGCGAATTGCGGACGACTGGGCGATCGGTGAGGTCCGCGACGATCCGTATGGTCTTGGCGGCCCCGACGGACCGCACACGGCGATCTAGGGCCGCGGCCGTCGCTTCAAGGCCGCGCTCAACCGCGCGGCGACGCAGGGCTCAATCGCGTGGCGCTTCGAGGAGCGCGCGCAAGTCGTCGGGCAACGGCACGGGGCGCCGATCCTCGGTGCGGAGACGGATGCACGCGAGTTCAACGCTTGCGTTCGCCAGGATCTCGTTGTCGCGAACGCGGACGATCTCCGATTCGAAGGTCACCGATGCGGCGCGCACGCGGCCGACGTGGGTTCGCACCGCGAGCTCGTCGTCGTAGGACGCCGGCGCGCGATATCGCAGCTCCACTCGTCGCACGGGCAGGCCCCAACCGGCGCGCTCTAGATCAGCGTAGGAGCAGCCGCGATCTGCCATCAATCGAGTGCGGCTCTCTTCGGCATACAGCAGGTAGTTCGCGTGATGCACGACGCCCATCTGGTCGGTTTCGCCATACCGAACCCGCAGGCGGTGCTCGTGCAGCTTGGAGTTCATCCGATCACGTCTGCGTGTTGGGAAAAATTCGAGTTCTCAGCCGTTCGAGAAGTGCGCACATCATCGCCGTGCAGGCACTCAAAATCTGCACGAGACCACTCCGGTCGCGCCGGGTCGCGGGTCGCAGCTCACACGCTCCGGTGGTCCAAGCGAGCGACCACACACGTTTGGTCAAGCTGGCGGCCTGGTCCCCGAGCTGGTAGAAACCCCGCCGCGGTCGCCTCGCATGAATTGGGTCCAAGGGAAACAGGTCGAACAGGCCGGAGCACCCAACCTCGCGGCCGTGCTGACGTGGTTTGTTCCCGGCGCGGGACACTTGTACCTCGGTCGACCGCTGGTTGCGCTGGTCGCGTTCGCGATCGTGCAAGGACTCTACTTCGTCGGCTTGAGGCTGACGGAAGGGATGGCGTTCGAGTTTCTCCAGCCCGACCTACGCGGTGGTCCGTACGTGGTCGCGCTCAGTCCGGAGGCGGGGAATCTGGGCGCGCTCGTGTGGCACATACGGCAGTACGGCTTCGGGCCGGGATTCCCGCGCGAGTGGCCGCCGCACATCCACCTCGGAACCTGGCTGACGGCGGCGAGCGGGTTCGCGAACGCGTGCGTGATGCTGATGGCGCACACCGAAGCGCGCCTGCCGAAGCGCGACGCCTCGCGCGCATTGCGTCCGACGTTGATGGTGTTCGCGGGTTGGCTCGTCCCTGGGCTCGGCCACTTTCTACAGAAGCGCCGGCTGCGCGCGGCCGTGGTCTTCGTGCTGCTCGTTGGGCTCGTCGTACTCGGATCGGTGCTCGCGCAAGGATCCAACCTCGACCGTGAGCGGCACTACTACTACTGGGGCGGACAGTTCCTGGCGGGATTGCCCGCAATGGCGCTCGAGTTCGTGCACGGGCATGCGCGCGTGGCCGGCGAGATCCCCTACGCCGAAGCTGGACTCATGATCGGGTGCGTCGGAGGACTGTTGAACGTCCTGGCGCTGATCGACGTGTACGGATTCGACGAGAACCGGCTCCTCGCGAACGCTCCGGCGGCGCGCGGCGCGGAGCCGCTCGCCACGGACGCCGCATCGTGAACGACATCGGCACACATCTGCTGCTGTTCGGGATCGTCGGTGTCGCGATCGTCGTGCTCGGCGCGATTTTCTCGGAGCCGGAAGACCGCGAAGCGATCGGAAGCCTGCGCAAACGGCTCGTGTGGTTCTTCGCGGGCTGCACGGCCGTAGCTCTCGTGATGCTGGTGATCGAGCACACGGTCGCGTCGGTCAGCTGATACGTGCTGCGTGCCCGCGCTGCGCGAAGCGTGTCTGCGCTCACGCTTCACGAAGCCCGGCCGTCCCGAGTCGATAGAGTCCACCGGCTCCCCGCACCACGCCGCCGTCCATCTCGAGCGTGACGAGCTCGACGAGCACGAACGACAGCGCGCAACCCGTTCGATCGGCGAGTTCGTCGGCACTGAGCGTCTCGCCACGCAGTGCCTCGATGATCTTCACCGCGTCCTTCGACAGGGAACGCGTGTTCGGGACACGGACACTCGCGTCCTCACCCGCGCTGCAGAGTCCAAGATCCTCGAGGACGTGCTCCGGTGATTCGACGAGCGTCGCGCCTTCACGGATCAGCCGGTGTGCACCGCGCGCCATCGGATGATCGACGCGTCCTGGGAGCGCGTAGACCGTGCGCCCCTGATCGGCCGCCCAACGCGCCGTGATCAGTGAGCCGGAAGCGTGCGCCGCTTCGATCACGACGACGGCTGAGCACAGGCCGGAGATCAGTCGATTACGAAGCGGAAAGTGGTGGGGACGCGGCGACTCTCCAGGCTGGAACTCCGACAGCAAAAGACCCTGCTCGATCACCGCGTCGCACAGCGCGCCAGGTGGCCACGGCCGATCGACTCCGCTTCCGAGCACAGCGATCGTCGTGCCCCCGACCGAGAGCGCGGCGCGGTGCGCCGCCTGATCGATTCCACGCGCCAAGCCGGACACGATCGACACGCCCGCGGCGGCGAGGGCGCTCGCGAACCGAGCCGATTGCGCTTCGCCGTACGGCGTCGGCGCGCGTGTTCCGACGATCGCGATTCGCGGCCTCTGAGCGAGCAACTCCGTGCGGCCGCGCACCCACAGGGTTTCCGGCGGCAGATCGATCGCCTCCAGCTCGCTGGGCCAGAGCGAGCTTCCCGGTTCGATGCGCACGGCCCGACTTGTCGTCGCCATGTCCGTGCGACCGTGGCGGCGCGGATTGGTTGCGGGGCAGTCGCGCCGGAGTGATCAGTTCTTCGCGGGTCGAATCGCAGGCCGCGTAGTCGAGTCGAAGCAGATCGAAATACCGGGCATTCTTCGAAGCACCGGTTGCAGCGTTCGCTGCATCTCCGCCAGGAACGCGGCCACGTCCATGCCGTCGTGCACGGGCAGGTATGCGGCGAGATAGCGGCGGTGCCCGCTGTAGAGCTGCGCTGCGCCATCCAGGTTGCCCTTCTCGAAGTGATGCATCGCGATCGCCGCCTGGATCAGACCCTTCAGGAAGTCGGAGCCCGGACCGTGTGTCGAGAGCCACACGCGCTCGAACTCTTCGTGGGCAGCGAGGTATCGGCCTTCGTTGAAGAGCTCGATTCCGCGTGCCACGTGCTCCACGCCGGAGTTCGCGCTCCACTGAGCGGGGTCGAAGCTCGGATCGTCGGGTTCGATGCGCGCCATCGTTCGGAATCGAGAGTTGGAGGTGGGCAGAGTCGAGTCGTGGCGTTCGACCGGGTCGCGCCGCAGAAGCGGCGACGCGCATGCCGATCACCTCGCGCGAAAACGAGCGAGGGCGGCGGATCGTACGCGATCCGCCGCCCTCGCCGATCGATCCCTTGTCCGTCAGCTCTCGGGCGCCGTCGCGGCTTGCACCGTTTCGACCGCGGTTTGAACGAACGTCAGGTTCTGTCCGTCGGGGGCGGTGCGAATCTGGATCGGAACGCCTTCGACGAAGTGGCCGCGCAGCAGTTGCTCCGCCAGCGGATCTTCGATGAAGCGCTCGATCGCGCGACGCAGCGGACGCGCGCCGTAGTCGTCGCTGTAGCCCTTGGCGATCAAGAAATCGATCGCCGGTTGATCGAGCTCCAGCGTGAGCCCCTTCTCGGAGACGCGCTTACGAACTTCGTTGAGCTGCAAGTGCACGATGTGCTGCAGGTCGGAGTGCGTGAGCGGGTTGAACACGATCAGCTCGTCGATGCGGTTCAGGAACTCGGGCCTGAAGTAGCGCTCGACCTCGATCATGACGTCGGCGCGCATGCGCTTGCCGCGTTGCTCTTCGTTCCCCTTCGGGTTGTCCGCCATGCGGTCGAAGCCCAGACGCGAGCCCGACTTCATCTGCTGCGAGCCCAAGTTGCTCGTCATGATCAGGATCGCATTGCGGAAGTCGACGTGACGGCCGAACGAGTCGGTCAGGCGTCCTTCCTCCATGATCTGCAGCAGCATGTTGAACACGTCCGGGTGCGCCTTCTCGATTTCATCGAGCAGCACGACCGAGTACGGACGACGGCGCACCTTTTCGGTGAGCTGCCCGCCTTCCTCGTAGCCGACGTAGCCCGGGGGCGCTCCGACGAGGCGAGAAGCGTTGTGCTTCTCCATGTACTCGCTCATGTCCATGGTGATGACGGCGTCTTCGCTGCCGAACATGAACTTCGCGAGCTGCTTGCACAGGTACGTTTTCCCGACGCCCGACGGGCCCAAGAAGATGAACGAGCCCATGGGACGGCGCGGGTCCTTGAGACCCGAGCGCGAGCGACGAACCGCGCGTGCGATCGCCTTGATCGCGTCTTGCTGGTTGATGACGACGCCACCGAGCTCGGCTTCCATCTGCAGCAAGCGTTCGGCTTCGGCCTTCTCCAGCCGCGTGAGCGGGATGCCGGTCATCTTCGACACGGTTTCGGCGATCACTTCCGCGGTGACCTCGCCGACTTGCTCCTTGTCGAGCTGCTCGCCGCGCCACTTGTTCTGCACTTCTTCGCGCTTCTTCTTGAGCTGGTAGGCCTTGTCGCGCAGTTGCGCGGCCTTCTCGAAGTCCTGCGCCGAAACCGCCTCGTCCTTCGAGCGCTCGAGACGCTCGATGTCGCTCGCGAGCTCGCGCGTGTCCGGCGGAGCCACCATCGACTTGATGCGCACGCGCGCACCGGCCTCGTCGATCACGTCGATCGCCTTGTCCGGCAGGAAGCGGTTGTTGATGTAGCGCGTCGAGAGTTCGACCGCGGTCGCGAGCGCTTCGTCGGTGTACGCGACGCGGTGGTGCGCTTCGTACTTGTCGCGCAGGCCGCGCAAGATCTCGAGCGTCTCGGTCGGCGTCGGCGGCTCGACGTTGACGGCTTGGAAGCGGCGTTCGAGCGCGCCGTCCTTCTCGATGTGCTTGCGGTACTCGTCGAGCGTCGTCGCGCCGATGCACTGGATCTCGCCGCGCGAAAGGGCGGGCTTGAGCACGTTGGACGCGTCGATCGCGCCTTCGGCCCCGCCGGCGCCGACGAGCGTGTGCAGCTCGTCGATGAACAGCACGACGTCGCGCACGCGGCGCACCTCGGTCATGACGGCCTTGATGCGCTCCTCGAACTGACCGCGGTACTTCGTGCCCGCGACCATCAGCGCCAAGTCGAGCACGACGATTCGCTTGTTGCGCAGGATGTCGGGGACTTGGTTCTCGATGATCTGCTGCGCGATGCCTTCGACGATGGCGGTCTTGCCGACGCCGGCTTCGCCGAGGAGCACCGGGTTATTCTTCGTGCGCCGCGACAGGATCTGGATAACGCGCTCGATCTCGTTGGCGCGCCCGATCACGGCGTCGAGCTTGCCTTCACGGGCCAGCTCGGTGAGATCACGGCCGAACGAATCGAGGGCGGGAGTCTTGCTCTTCGCGTTGGTCGTCGAGGGGCTGCCCTCGGTGAGCGTCGTCTCTTCCTCCTCCTCGTCCGCGGTGTCGGCGCCCAGGAAGTCGAGCACCTCCTCGCGCACGTCCTCGAGCTTGACGCCCAGGTTGATCAGGACTTGGGCGGCGATGCCCTCGTTCTCCTTGATCAGACCCAGGAGGAGGTGCTCGGTCCCGATGTAGTTGTGGCCGAGGTTCCCGGCTTCCTCCATCGACAGCTCGAGCACCTTTTTGGCGCGCGGCGTGAAGGGGAGCTGGCCCATGGTCACCATCGAGGGACCGGACTTGACGATCTTCTCGACCTCCGTCCGGATCTTGTTCAGATCGATGCTCATGTTCTTGAGCACGTTGGCGGCGACTCCGCTGCCTTCCTGCACGAGACCGAGGAGGATGTGTTCCGTCCCGAGGTATTCGTGGTTGAACCTCTGCGCCTCTTGGCGAGCGAGGTTCATCACTTTCTTGGCGCGGTCAGTGAAGCGGTCAAACATGCGGTCCTCTGTGTGCGCGTCTCTCTGAAACGGGTTCCCGGGCGCATCTGCTCCACCCGCCGGGGAACGGAATGGTAGCTAACCCTAGCCTTTCGACCTTCAAGAGCCCGTGGGTTTACCGATGCTTTGACGGGCCGCTCGATTTACCGACGAGCTCGGTGTGACGAAGCGGAACGCGCTTCCCACCCGCCAGCGCGAATGGGCCAGCGCGGGCGTCAGTCGTGGGTCTTGGTTTCCAGGGCCTTGATCTCGTCGCGCAACCGCGCAGCGCTCTCGTAGGCCTCTTCGCGGATCGCGGCTTCGAGCCGTTGGCGCAGCGTGCCCACTGGATCGAACACCTGCGGCGCGGCGCTGGGATCGGTGGCGGGGATGCGACCCTTGTGGGTGCGCGCCCCGTGAACTCGCTCCAGCAACTCGCCGATGTGATTCACGAACACTTCGTAGTCCTTCGCGCAGCCGAGGCGTCCCTTCTTGCGGAACTCCTCGAGGCTCATCCCGCAGCTCGAGCACACCGGTCCGCCCTTCTTGCGCGTCTGCTGCGCTGAGATCTGCAGCAGCTTCCAGACTTCGGTCATGCTCTTCTTGCCCGCGGACATGTTCGGCAGATCCATCGTCTGCGCGCACAGCTCGCAGAGGTGTTGCTCCTGCACGGTGCGTTTCTGCGCATCGTCGGTTCCGTCCCCCATCTTCACGGGCTCGACGATCTCCGTGACGTGAACCGACGCGGCGTTCTTGAGGCAGTTCTGGCAGATCATGTCGGTGTGCGGTCGAACCGCGTCGACCCTACATACAGCTATAGCCCCAGGACGCCTTATCGTCGAGACGGCAGGCCCGCCTTGCGTCCCCGCCCGTCATGCGGACGTGCCGGTTCCCGTCCGATCCTCGGGCAGCGCGGGATCCCGGAAGACTCCGCGCGCGCGAGCGAGCAGCTCCGGCCTTACCTTGTGCCTGGTCAGAATTTGCGCGAGCTCGGGCGAAGCGTTCGTCAGGCAATGCTCGAGCAGCGCCAGGCTGTCGGCGCCGTCGGGAAGCGAGCTTAGGTACGCGACCATGCCCGCGTCAGGGCCGAGGACGCGCGAGGTCGGGGGCGTATCGTCCGCGGTCTGCGCAGCCAGGACCAACCGCGCGCGCGGAAAGCGCAGGTTCGCGTCCGCGGCAAGACGTTCGTCGACCTGTAGGCAGGCGAGCGCGAGGTGCGCCGGGCTGATCGACGTGAGCGTGAAGCCGGCCGCGATGTGGTTCGCCGCCGAGAGGCAACGCTTCGCGCCGGTGGAGAAGTGTTTGAACAGCGGGCCGCCGAGGGCGACGGCGGGTCCGTCGGAACTACCCTCCGGTTCGCCGAGGCCGCTCACCTTGAGCCCGGCTGCGACGAGCGATTGCACGAGTCGCGGAGGAAGTCCCGCCAGCGCCTCCACGAACAGTTGGCGTTCGCTCACCTCGCTTCGGCCTTCGCGCGCAGCGCGCTCTCGCGTGCGCACGAGAGCCGCGAGGCCGAGCGTCGAAAACGGCAGCGTCGAGCTCGACCCGACGACCATCACACCGGGCGAGATCGCCAGCGCCTCCCCAGAGATCGTGGGAGGATCCGCGAAGGCGTGCAGCACGGCGGCGCACGCGGCGCAGTCGGGATCGTCCATCAACGTCGAGAGCACGTGATCGACCGACACGCTGTCGGCGTGCAGTCGCAGGGCGTGCAATCCGGCGCGCTCGAGAAGCGTTCTGGCGTACGGTTCGATCCGCCGCAGCGTCGCGGCGACGCGCGCATCCGCGAGGTCGAGGCTCATCGCGCGGCCGGCGTGCGTGCGGTTCGAAGGGGGTCGCGTTCTTGCGCGGGCAACGCGCGCCGGAACGCGAGCGCGCGCTCCTTGAAGTTCAAGTACGCGTCGAAGCTCGCGCAGGCCGGCGAGAAGAGGAGTTCCTCGCCCTCGGCCATGTGCTCGAACGCCAGCTGGACGGCTTCCTCGACCGTCGGTGACGTCCAGGTTTCGAACCCGCGCGAGCGAAATGCTGGCGCAAAGGGCTCCACTGCCGCACCGAACACGACGACGCGGCGCACCCGCCCGTGCGCGACGTCCAAAAGCGGTTCCAGCGCGAGCGCCTTCGGCTTCCCACCGCACACGAGCGTGAATCCGTCGGCCAACGACGGCATCACGGCGAGCGTCGAATCCGGCGTGGTCGACACCGCGTTGTCCCACACGCGGTGCCCGCGGTAGAGGCCCAGGTCCTCGAGTCGGTGCGGCAACCCGCGTACGTGTTCGATCGCCAGCGCGAGTCGATCGGGCGACGCGCCGAGGGCATGCGCCATCCCGAGCGCGTAGAGCGTGTTCTCGCGCTGGAAGAGTCCTGGAAGTCGCAGACTCTCGACGCGGCCGAGCACCGTGGACTCGCGACGGAAACTCCCGTCCGCGAAGTTGAGCCCGACGTCCGAAGCGCGCGTCGGGAAGACGTCGATGCGCCGCACGCCGGGCGCGTGCCACGTTGCGAACGTGGCATCCTCGGCCGAGAGCAGCGCGCTGCCGGACGCGATCGATGCGAGATCCAAGATGCGGCGCTTGGCGGCCGCGTAGCGTTCCAAGCTGCCGTGGCGCTCGATGTGATCGGCGAGCACATTGGTGATCGTCACGAGCTCGACGCGCGGAGTTCGCACGAAGCTCTCGAGTTCGAGCGCCTCGAGCTGATACGACGAGATCTCGAGCACCACGACGTCGTCCACCGTCATCTCGTCGACGATCTCGAGCAGCGACCGCCCGATGTTCCCGCCGAGATGGACGCGCACTCCCGCTTGTTCGAGCAGCTGGGCGAGCGTGTTGCACGTCGAGCTCTTGCCTTGCGTTCCCGTGATCGCGGCGATGCGTGCCGGGCAGTGCTCGAGGAACAGCGCCGTCTCCGACGAAATCCTCACGCGCGCCGTGCGCGCGAGCTCGAGATACGGACTGGTGGGCGCAACCGCCGGGTTGGCGATGACGAGGTCGGTGTCGGTGAAATCCGTTGCGCGGTGTTCGCCGAGCACGGTGCGGACGTCGTAGCCTTCGAGCTCGCGCAGCGCCGGCGCGAGCTCGTGCGCGCTCCTTTGATCCGTGACGGTGACCTGAGCGCCGCGCCGGCTGAGGAATCTCGACACGGCGACGCCGCCGCCGAAGAGGCCGAGACCCATAACGGTCGCACGCAAACCCGCGAACTCGCGGCCGTCGCCGGATCTCGATGGGGGAGACTCGGGGGTCGAGGGCGCGCTCACGGCTCGTCCGGATCGACCGGCTTGGGCGTCGGGGCGGGATTCATGTCACGCGGGCCTTCCGGTGTCGCGCGGCGCAAGTTCTCCGCGCGCTCGAGCACCTCGCG
>JANLUN010000515.1:0-1334 GCA_031363505.1 Planctomycetota bacterium
CCTCGGAGCTGCGTGCCTTCGAGATCCAGGACGACTTCCTGCGCAAGGAAGACCAGTTCATCAAGAAGCACATGGGCAGCCAGCGGACCGCCGAAGCGAAGGGCCGCCTGAAGAAACTCGAGAACCTCGTCCGTCTGCCGCGCCCGTACAACGACGTTCGACGTCCGATGATCCATCCGCCGAAGGCCGAGCGCGGCGGCGAGCTCGTGCTCGAGACGCGCGACCTCTGCGCCGGCTACGGCGACGCGAAGGCGCTCTTCGACGGCGTCGATTTGCGCATCGCGCGCGGCGACCGCATCGGCATCCTCGGTGAGAACGGCGCGGGCAAGACGACGCTCCTGAAGATCCTCGCCGGTCGAATGGCGCCGCGTTCGGGCGTCGTCGAGTTCGGACACAAGGCGGCGTGCGGTTACTACGACCAGGACACGTCGGAGCTCCGCAAGGACGGCACGCCGTACACCGAGATCCGCCGCGATCATCCCACGCTCACCGATCTCGAGATCCGCAGTCACCTGGCGCTGTTCCTCTTCCGCGGCAACGACATCGACGCGTCCGTCGCTTCGCTCTCCGGGGGTGAGCGCGCGCGGCTGTGTCTCGCGCGACTCGTGCTCACGAAGCCGTCGTGGCTCGCGATGGACGAGCCGACGAACCACCTCGACCTCGCGGCACGAACGGCCCTCGAAGAGATGCTGAGCGCGTTTCAAGGCGCCTTGGTCTTCGTCAGCCACGACCGTCAATTCCTCGACGGACTGTGCACGCAGATCCTGGAAGTCGGCGGCGGCGAAGTGCGGCGCATCGACGGCAACTACTCCGACTGGCACGCGCTCAAGATGCGCGAGGAAGCCGCGCGCGTGGCCACACGAGATGCCCCGAAGCCGGCCGAGAAGCAGAAGGCAACGGCGGCGGCAACGGCATCGGCGGCGGCGCGCGGCCGCAAGAGCGAACCGGCGGCGAGCCCGCGCTCCTCGTCGAGCGGCAAGGTGCGCAACCCCTACCTCTTCGAGAAGCTCGAGGCCCGCATCATGACGCTCGAGCAGGAGCTCAAGGTGCTGCAAGAGTCGACCACCTCGGAAGAGGTGTACCGACATGTCGCGAAGCTGAAAGAGGCGCAGATCCGCATCGCGGAGATCGAGCGCGACCTCGCGACCGCGTACCACGAGTGGGAGACCTGGCAGTAGGACCGCGCCTTCGCGGCCGGTATTCTCCGGCGGTACCGAAGCCGCATGCACAAGTTCGTCGAGGAGATTCGCGCCGCCATCGCGCGCGAGGCGGGCGTCCCCGAGATGGATGTCCGGATCGAGCTACCGCGCGATCCCACGCTCGGTGACCTCGCG
>JANLUN010000521.1:0-2240 GCA_031363505.1 Planctomycetota bacterium
GCCGTCGAAGTCGGCTGCGGACACGGCATAGGGGTAGTCGGTCACGCTCGCGTTCCCAAGCGTGAGCGGCGTCGAGCCGAAAACGCCGGGCGTCTCTTGGAAGAAGATCGCGAGCGTGTCGCTCTCGGCGTTCGCTGACGCGAGATCGAGATCCCCGTCGCCGTCCAAGTCGGCCGCGGTCACGGAAAGGGGCAGGTCCGTCACGCTCGCGTTTCCAAGCGAGAGCGGCGTCGAGCCGAAAACGCCGCGGCCCTGTTGGAAGAAGATCGTGAGCGTGTCGCTCTCGGCGTTCGCCGAGGCGAGATCACGATCCCCGTCACCGTCGAGGTCCGCTGCGATCACGAAGCGGGCCCCGTTCGTCGAGCGCGAGTTCCCGACCGCCACCGGCTCCGTGTCGAGCGCGGGGCGAATCGGCTTGGCCGACTCTGTCGATCCTTCGACGCCCACCTCGGCGTCCATAGGTACCGCGCGGAACTGCACGGAGCCACCGCCGTGTACGTCCGCGCTATCCCACACGAACGTGTCGCGCGTGCCCGAAGGCGACGGACGCACCACGAGCGCTGGAACTCGCACTCGAAACGACTGACCCTCGGTCAACGCGGGCGCGAACCCCGTCGACACGTGCACCACGCGTTGCGCGAGCTCGAGCTCTGCGATCGTGCGCCGCTGCTCGAGGCCTCCGCCCGCGTAGAGATCGCGCTCGGCCGCGAGGGCGAGCACGAGCAAGCCGTCCGCGCCGGTGGCGATCGACGCGGCGGGCGCGGGCAGCCCCGAAAGAAGTCGGAATGCTCGATTCGCGCTCGCGCCTCCCAGATCGATCGCCGTCAGCTCCCACGTTCCGTCGCTGGGGTTGCGCCGTGTGATCGCGAGCAATCGACTGCCCGATCGATCGAGTGCCAGCGCTCGCGGGAGAGGGAACGCGTAGTCGAATACGTCACTGAGGATTTCGACGGGATCCGCAACGATCGGTCGCCGCTCGAGCGTATCGAGCCCGATCGAGAGGATCCGTCCGGTTCCGTCCGCGGTGTCGGCATCCCGCTCGGCGAGGTAGACGCGATTGGTGCTCTGCGGATCGATCACGACACCCCAGGGAGTCGAGAGATCGTCGAAGATCGTCGCCGAGCGTGCGGCCGCTGCATCCGCGAACTCGAGTCGAATCAAGGAGCTCGCGACGGTCGCGAGCGCGGAGTTCGAACCTTGGCTCGCGAGCCCGCGGATCGGGCCGGACTCGGTCGAGCCGTCGAACGCGATCAAGGGCGTGATCGCACCGCGCGCGAGAGCGACGCGTGCCACGCGCCAGGTGCCTGCGATGTCCGAC
Source organism: Planctomycetota bacterium (assembly GCA_031363505.1). Classification (GTDB taxonomy): domain Bacteria; phylum Planctomycetota; class UBA1135; order UBA1135; genus JANLUN01. Next base: position 1,319 of record JANLUN010000521.1, read on the forward strand.
GCGACGAGCACGCTCTCTTCGCCGCGCTCCAGCGTCATCGCATTGGGTTCACCGTGAGCCGCCGCAACGAGCACGCGCGTCACGACGCCGGTCGCCAGCTCGATCTGGCGCAAGCGCCATGCACCGACGCGCGCTCGATCGAGCACGAGCGCTTCGATCCCATCACCGAGGGGCAGTGCTGCGACCGGGTGATTCAGCGGATTGCTCCCCCACGTCGCCGCGATCGGCTTGGGAGCCTTCGACGAACGCAGGATCTCGAGCTCGCGACCGATGAGGCCGTGAGCAAGGATCGACGCCGCGCTCGTGGCGAGTTCGGGCAAGCGCGCGGAATCCGAATCGATCGGCACGACACTTCCCTCGACCCACGTCGGGTACTCCGTGCAGATGTGTTTCTCCGCGCGTTGCTCCGGATCCGCGAGGATCGCGTGGATCTCGGCCGGAGTGTTCGGCAGCGGCGGGAACTTCACGTCGCTCGATCGCTTCCACTGGAACACGACCTGCGCTTCGTCCGACTCCTCGTCGCTCACCGTGTACGGAATCGGAATGCCCGCGCGCTGATCGGTATTGAGGAGCAGGAATTCCTCGTCCACCGTGACGATCGGCTTCGCGTTGTTGTGGACGTGAAACGCCGGAGTCAGCACAGCGCCGCCCGAGATCACGACACCGCCGCCCGCGCTCGCTGCGTCGCTGGGCGTGGAGCGCAGCACGCCGTCGCGCTCGAGGCCGCCGCCGCCGGAGCTGGCGAGCGAGGTCGAGCACACCGTGATCACCGTCAGCGGTGCCGCGATCAGGAGTGATGCACAGAGCGATGAGAGGGGGGGCGTCATGTGCATCACGTAGTCCTGGGTACGCGCTTCAGTGGTTGTTCCAAAAAACGGTGAGCGCGCGGCCGACTGGGATCCCGAGATGAGGTCGAGATCTC